>CACZSO010000083.1 GCA_902783795.1 uncultured Eubacteriales bacterium | reverse complement strand
TGCTGGATTCCGGTGTATTAACAGAAAATACCGTTTTATATAAGTGGGCAGCCCATATGGATGAGATCTCGGATATGGTCACTCAGGCAGCTTCCCTGCAGCGGAAGAAAGTGCTGTTTATCATGGGCGTGAATGACCTGGGCTATTATATGGACAATGAATCCGGCTGGAAGCGGGATTATCTGGCCATGATCGCCCTGTTCCGTTCCATCAACCCGAACGCCCAGATCTATCTCCAGGAGATCATTCCTATCAAGGAGGCTTACCGGTACCGCTGGCATAATATGGACCGTGTATACCGGTATAATGAGATCTTAAGGGAAATCTGTGCCGAAGCGGGCTGCACCTATGTTTCCGCTTCTGATTTTGCTTTTGATGCTTTTTTAAATGATGATACCGGCGCTCATTATGACCGCCGCTTCCATCTGTACTGGGCGCAGACCATAGCGAATCAGATGCATCTTTGGGAGGATCATGGCCTATGAAAAAGATCATTTTATATGAAGTGGCTTTCACCCTGGTCCTGGCAGGCATTTTAGTATTGTTCTTATCTAAAAAGCCATTGAACAATGTGATGAGCGAGACCTTCCGCCAGTCTTTCCTGGAGGAAGAGAGCGCCGAGGGCATGGAAGCCTGGGACGGGTTAAGACTCCGGCGGGATTTTGCTCTGGAAGAAGCGGATTACGAAGGCTTTGTTTTGTACGGGGAACCGGACACCATGTCGGTCCGCATCTTTTTGGTGCTGAAGTGCCGGAACGAAGAACAGACAAAACCCGCCGTCCAGGCCTTTGAACGGTATCTGGACAGACAGAAAGAGGCCTTTGAAGGCTATGGGGCTTCCCAGATGAAACTGTTGGAAAAGGCTCAGATCTATGAAAAGGGTGTCTATGCGGCACTGGTGATCGCAGATGATCCGGAAGAATGGATCCGTCTGATCACAGAACTTACGGAGGGCTGATCATGGTATTTTCAAGTCTGACCTTTCTGCTGTTTTTCCTGCCGCTTACGTTTTTGTTATATTTCCTGCTCCCGGGTAAGCTCAAACTGTTGTCACTGACGGTCATGAGCCTGATCTTTTATGCCTGGGGAGAGCCCATCTATGTGCTGCTGATGATCTACAGTATCAGCCTGAACTATGGTATGGGGCGGCTGATGGCGTCTCATGCCGAGGCCAAAAAACAGGTACTGATCTTTACGGTGGTCATCAATCTGTTGATGCTGGCTGTTTTTAAATATACCGGCTTTTTTATTGAGAATATCAACGGGTTCTTCGGCTGGAGACTCCGGGTACCGGCCATTTCATTGCCCATCGGTATATCATTTTATACTTTCCAGGCATTATCTTATATCATAGACCTGTACCGGGAGAAGTTCCCTGTGCAGAAGGATCTTGTGAGATTTGCCTGCTATATCACCATGTTCCCCCAGCTCATCGCCGGGCCCATCGTCCGGTATGAGGACATCGAACGGCAGCTGGCGAGGCCAAAGGTATCTATGGTGAATTTCGGCAAAGGGACCATGCGGTTCATCCTAGGCCTTGCAAAGAAAGTGCTGATCGCAAACTACATCGGCGCCATGTTTGATATGCTGCATGGCCAGGCGGCAGGCTCTGTCCTTTCGGCATGGCTCATGACATTGGCCTTTGCGGTCCAGATCTACTTCGATTTCTCCGGCTATTCGGATATGGCCATCGGCCTGGGAGAGATGCTGGGCTTTGAATTCATGGAGAACTTTAATTATCCTTATATTTCTGCTTCCGTGACCGAGTTCTGGCGGCGCTGGCATATTTCCCTGGGGACCTGGTTCCGGGAATATGTGTATATCCCCATGGGGGGAAACCGGGTGAGTATTTTGAAGCATATCCGGAACATCCTGGTGGTATGGCTTTTGACAGGATTCTGGCATGGCGCCGGCTGGAATTTCATCTTCTGGGGACTGTTTTATGCGGTGCTCCTGATCCTGGACAAGTATGTGGTCAGCCGGTGGAAGCTGCCGAAAGGGCTGGCGGTCCTGGCCACTTTCATCCTGGTACTGTTGGGCTGGGTCTTATTCTATTCAGATACTTTGGGCAGTGCTTTCTCTGTCTATGGAAGCATGATAGGCATCAGGACACCGCTGTCAGACCAGGCCGGTCTTTATGCATTGAGCACCTACGGCCTGCCTTTAGTCTTAAGCCTGTTCTTCTGCCTGCCGGTAATGAAGGTGCTTAAAGGAACCATAGAAAAATCCGTGCCAGGAAGGGTCGTGATCTATATAGTCATGACGGGACTTTTCATTTTGACATTGGCGGCTCTCATTACGGAAAGTTATAATCCGTTCTTATATTTCAGGTTCTAAGGAGGGGCGGTATGCGAAAAAAACGTTATCTGCATCAGCTTTACCGCATTCTGGGCGTTACCTTTGGGATGTTAGTCCTCGGATGCCTGTTTTTGCTGCTCATCGCCCCGAATCCGGATTACTCAGAAAAAGAAAAACGGTATCTGGCAGATGCTCCGAAGCTAAGTTTATCCACCCTGGCTTCCGGTGCCTTTATGGAACAGACAGAGGATTATGCGAAGGACCGCTTCCCCTTAAGAGATGCCTTTGTCTCACTGAAGGTGAACCTGGACCGGCTGTTCCTTAAAAAAGAATCCCAGGGCGTATATTATCTGAAGGACCATACCTTGGCGGAAAGATTTACCTCGCCGGATAACACTGCCTTTCGGGGGATGATACAGGCGGTCAGAGATTTTTCAGGCCGCTCCGGCATAAAGAATCAGTATTTTCTTCTGGCACCCACCGCAGCTTATGTGAAAAAAGACTTGCTGCCGGCCAATGCATTGACGGATGACGAGGATGCCTATATCAGTGCGATCTATGATTCTATGGCTTCAAGTGTAGAAGCGGTGGACCTGCGGCCGGTCTTTGAAGAGGCAAAAGAAGACACAAAGCTATATTATGCCTCTGACCATCACTGGACATCGGAAGGAGCGTATCTGGCAGCAAAAGAACTGCTGAAAACCATGGGGATCGAAGATCTGCCGGCCTATGAAAGCGGCGTGGTCCTAAATGATTTCTCCGGGTCCCTGACAGCTAAGAGCGGGTTTACGCTGCCCGTTTCTGACAGCATTTCTGTCTATAAAGAAAAGGACAGTGACATAGTTTATACAGTCACTTATGAAAAAGAACACCGGATGAGCGGAACGGTGTATGTACCGAAGGCGCTGTACGGGACAGATCCTTACCAGGTCTTTTTTGGCGGAAACTATCCGGAGATCACCATCAATACCTCTGCGGATACAGACCGCCAGCTTCTGGTGCTGAAGGATTCATATGCAAATGCCCTGCTGCCTTTCCTGATCCCGCATTTTAGCAAGATCAAGATCATTGATCCGCGCTATGCCTACGATGATATCGATGTGATGGTGAAGGAAGCAGATTATACGGATATCTTGTATCTGTATAATGCGGTCACCCTGTCAGAAGACACCTCCCTGACCTTGTTTTTGAAGGGGGAAGTGCCGGGGGAAGCAGGAAAGCAAGGGGATACAGATCCTGGCGAAGATCCTTCGAAAGGAGAGGAGTATCCTTCTTCAGAAGACCATTCAGGAACCGAGGATACCACAGTTTCTGATGATGAGTCAGAAAGCGCGGATACAGAAGCTTCGGAAAGTGACTCACAAACATCCGGTGAAGATTCTTCAGGCAGTGGACCGGAGAACACGGAGACACCACCGGCCGAAAGCCAGTCGGAAAATACAGATCCAATCCCTTCAGACTCTGAGCCAGAGAATACGGATACCTCACCTTCGGAGGACACCCAGGAAAGCAGTGATGCGACCCTTCCGCCGGAGACAGAACCGGCACGGAGACTGACACTGAATGAGTGTGTTTTTGTGGGAGATTCCCGTACCGTATTCATGGGATCACAGGTCATCAACGGGGTTGCCGGTTCCCAGGTCATGGATGACAGCCGCCTCTTTGCCACATATGGCGGGACATTGGCGGATGCCACGGCACAAGACAATGCATCCCGGGCCAGTCAGGTCCAGGCGCCGGTGGCCTTCTTCTGGTACGGTGTCAATGATGTACAGATCATGCCTGACCGGGATGACGCTGATGCTTTCCTCCAGCGTTACAGTGCGATGGTGGAAGCGTACCGGGCAAATTCCCCGGGTTCCCGCATCATCATTCTGTCTGTAGCTAATACCTCGGTGAACGAGAAGGACTATTACCCGGGCCAGGAAGAAAACATAGCCCGTTATAATGCGGCTTTAAGCGCCTATGCGGCCGCCTCGGGGTTTAATTACATCGATGTAACGCCCCTGGTATCCGAAAGCAGCTTCCTGCCGGACAATATTCATTTCACAAATGCCTTCTATCAGCAGCTGATGCCTTATCTGCAGGATCAGCTGACGCAGCTGACAACACCTTAAGGAATACAGTATCCTGAAGGAAATGCGAGAAGGTTTATTTAAGAACGCAGGGAAAGCCGGGGCGGTAAACCTCGACTTTCCCTGCGTTTTTCAAGAGGAGCTTTTCGGGCGATTTCTTAAGAGAAAAACACAGGCCTGTCCGATTTCCGGCAGCAGACAGAGTAGTGCATACTAATTCTCTGTTACGGTTCTTTTGGTATGCTTTTCCGTCTGCCTTCATTTTGTAAAAGAGTGTGAGGGGCATACCATTTTTCTGTTTTCTGTGTTTTAATATGCTTTTTCGTCTGCTTAAGAATAAAAAAAGAGAAAACAATACATACCAATTTATCTTGATCCAGAATTCAGTATGCCTTTCGCCCGTCTTTGGCCCGTTTTAGGCCTGAAAATGAGAGTAAAAAGCATACTATTTATCTGCTCTTTGAAAATAAGTATGCTTTCTCTGGTCCTGCGGCCTTATAAATGAGTGCAAAGCTTAGGAATTTTAAAATACTTTTACTTCCTTTTCCGGAAATGAGTGAAGACTGTATGTACATCGGAACATAATTCCTGATCCTATCTGTCTTTCTTGTAGGGACTGAAGATATTTTCTGACAAAGAGGGGACTGTAGTTGTTTTGGAACAATAATTATTGTTAAAAACAGGACACAAAGAATTCACAAAAATTGTTAGCACTCATACTTGACGAGTGCTAACAAAAGTGGTATAGTATGCTCAGACAGAGGAAAGAGGAAACCGAAGGGATTCGGAAAACAGGATCAGATCCTTTGTCAAAATTAAAAAATAATTCCTAAGGAGGATAAAGATATGTTAATGCCTAGTATTTTCAGAGAGAATTTGTTTGATGATTTCTTTAATGACCTTGCCCGTCCGGTACGGCAGTTAGTTCCTTCGAATCAGCTGATGAAGACGGATATCCGTGAAACCGATGATGCATTTGAACTGGATATAGACCTTCCTGGCTTCAAGAAAGAAGACGTGAAAGCACAGCTGAAAGATGGATATATGACCATCAGGGCCGAGTCGAAAAAAGATGAAGAGACTAAGAACGAAAAAGGCACCTACATCCGCCGCGAGCGTTTCTACGGCACCACAGAAAGAAGCTTCTATGTGGGTGATGCAGTGAAAGAAGAGGATATCAAGGCCAGATTTGAGGACGGTATCCTGAAAGTTACAGTTCCGAAAAAGACCGCGGTTCCGGAAGTAGAAGAAGAAAAGTACATTGCCATAGAATAATGTATGTTGCTGCAAATAATACAGGAGGCACTCCGCAGAGTGCCTTCTGTTTTATTATCTGACATCGACCAGGTAATCTGTGCCATACAGTTCCACACCGGCAATGTTTTCAAGATCGACGAGTTCACCGAAATAGAAACAGTCATCCAGGGTAACAGATGAGACCGTCGTTGATTTCAAACCTATTCTCTGTCCGCTTTTTGTAATGAAGCGGAAGTTTTTGTAGAGCGGTTTTTCGTAGGAGCGTTCAGTCTCATCTTTTAGAAGAGAGCCTTCATTGACGAAGATCTCAAAATCCGACAGATACAGGATTTTTCCTTCAGCGCTTTTCAGGCAGAGAACCTCTACATTCGGAGAAACATCGGCTTTAAATTCAAAGCCTTGCAGGAGATTTCCGGAATCCCCTGTAAATTCCAGCAGATACCGGCCCTCATCAGCTGCCGGAACGGCCGTGGTTTTCTGTTTGAAGAGCCGGACCATTTCAGCCAAGTCACCGGATCTTTCAAGATGGGCCATTTCGGTATCATAATAATAACTGACAGACAAAGGTTCATCTGGGCTGATCTTTCGTTTGTGAAGATTCAGAAGACTTAATACTTTTGCATCATGGGCCCCGGTCGTGTCTTCATAAGAAGAAGTAGATTCCGCATGAGTGTACTGCGGCAGTTCTTCACCAAACAGGAAAGGATCTTCTTTTTCAGAACCGCGGGCATACTGGATCAATGCAGGGACTGTCGTAAGCTCCATCCTTAAAAGATCAGTCTTATAGGTGACGGTTTTGATTAGCAAGGCGCTGTGCCCGTCCGAGAGGATCGTGTCGATAGACATACGGAGATCCTCGTTTTCCAATACGATTTCCTGAACTGCGTGGGTATGGCCGGCAACGGCATCTGCGTCTCCCAGATAATATGAAACAGTCTCCCTGTTGAAAAACTTCTGGTAAGCGTATACCCCGGAAGGAATGAGAAGCCCCAGACAAAGAAGGATGATGGCAGCACTTTTCAGGGCTCTTTTATCAAACCACTTTCCCGAGGGACGGGAAACCTGTCCGGCCTCTTTTACAAAAACTTCGTCTAATCCGTTCATGGCTTTTAGCATATCATATCCGTTCATACGTAAAAACTCCTTTCTCCTGAAGATATGTTTTCAGTGCTTTTCTCAAGCGGTGAAGTGTGACTTTGACATGGCTTAAAGAACGGTCCATGTCCTGTGCGATCTCTGCGATACTTTCTTCATACCAGTATCGCTTGACAAACATGCGCCGCTTTTCATCAGAAAGCGAGGCAATAAAAGCATTCAAATGTTCAGATAAGTCACTCTCTTCAAAAGCAATATCGGCATGGGTATCCGGAATGCTTTCCTGGAGTTCCTGAGACAGTTCTACCACGACCGCACTGCGTTTCAAGGCCTTGCGCTTATCGATCATATCAAAAGCAGTGAAGCGGCACAGGCGCGCAAGGTAGGAAAACAGATCCTCCGGGTGCTGGGGCGGAATGGAATTCCAGGCTTTCAGCCAGACATCGTTCACACATTCTTCCGCGTCTTCATGATTCTGAAGAAAAGAAAAAGCCAGCCTGGAAAGCCGTGTACCATAATGATTCTCAGTTTCAGCCAACGCATCTTCATCCCGGGAGAGAAAGAGATCCACGATCTCCCTGTCAGGGAGTGATATATCTTCGTAAAGGATGTCTTTTTTCTTCTTTGTCGCCATAAACGTATCAAACTCCTTTCTGAAAGGTATATCGGAAAATAAGACGATAGGGTTACAGAAATTCAGGTCAATTATAAAGATCCGGACCGTTTAAATGAAGCGGGTCCGGATCTTTGTATTTAAGAAAAGCCAAAGGAACTTTTTATAGGAAAACGGTTTCTTTCAGAAAAGTATTTATGGCCAGTTTTGCTTCCCGGATCTTTTCCTCTGCCGTATCCTGCTGAGGGATCTCTTTAAAGGAGATGTGATCCTTCACCTGGGACCAGGTCTTATAAGTTTTATCGGCCAGGATCCTTCTCTCCTCATCAGATTCGATACGGTAAGTGTCGTCTTCCGTAATATCAGCGCCGCCGGTGAAAAAGAGCACCAGGTCATAGTGATCCAGGGGCAGTCCGTTCAGCCCGGATGCCTTCAGGAAATCCTTATATTCCAGATAGACAGCACAGTCCAGGATCCCTCGGTCTGTGATCATGATCAGCCGTTTTTTGCCGCAGGCATGGGCGGTATCCTCGGCTGTCTTTTCCGTCAGAAGCTGACTGGAAAAAATATAATGCTGCCGTACGGGAATGGATTCTTCTGTGGTCAGCACCGGATCCCGGTGGCTGAAGTGGAAAGTAGCGGTTTCCGGAAGGAAGACCAGTGCCGTATCTTCCGGCAGCATGGTAGAAGCATTTTTCAATGCGGAACAGACAGTGGTTTTTCCGGAACCCGGTCCTCCGGCCAGGGCTATTTTGATGATCTCCATGAGAATCTCCCTTCCGCCGCCAAAAAGCGGCCTGATACAGTCATAAAGCAGAAAAAACCTTTGCCGGGACCATATCGTTTTATATGCCTACTATAGCACAGATCAGAGGAAATGTCACCCGGATTAGTTTCTTATATCCGGGTTTAGGTACTTGTGTTTACAGCCCGTCTGTGTTATATTGTCCAGATAGAACAGCTGTTAAAAAGGACAGGAATTTAGACTATGGTACTGAGCTGCAACGGACAGCTTAGAGCAGGATTTCCGGAACAGTTCTAAAAAGGAAGTACCGCGGATAAACGATCAATACAGGAGGTTAAGTATGGGAATCGTAGAAAAAATGAGACTTGATAATAAGGCTGGTTTTGTGACCGGCGGTGCCCGGGGCATCGGGAAAGCCACAGCCACCGCCTTTGCGGAAGCCGGCGCTGATATTGCTATTGTAGACATCGACATTGAAGAAGCGGAAAAGACTGCGAAAGAGATCGCAGAGGCCACCGGACGGAAGGTCATTGCTATTAAATGCGATGTGACGAAAGAGGAAGAAGTGCAGGCCATGGTGGACCAGGTGGCTCAAGAACTGGGATCCCTGGATTTCTGCCACGCGAATGCCGGTATCTGCATCAATGCCCCGGCAGAAGAGATGACCTATGCCCAGTGGAGCAAGGTGATCGATGTGAACTTAAACAGCATTTTCCTTACAGATACCATTGTTGGTAAATATATGCTGGAACACGGCGGCGGTTCCATCATCAATACCGCCTCCATGTCCGGCCATATCGTCAATGTACCGCAGCCCCAGTGTGCTTATAACGCTTCCAAGGCCGGCGTCATCATGCTGACCAAGTCCCTGGCGGTGGAATGGGCTAAGAAAGGTGTCCGTGTGAACTGCATCAGCCCCGGCTACATCGGCACGGAACTGATCATGAACGCGCCTCATCTGAAATCTCTGATCGAGCAGTGGAATGCCATGGCGCCCATGGGACGGCTGGGTTCTCCTTTGGAACTGCAGTCTATCTGCGTATACCTTGCCGGCGAGACCTCTGGATTCACCACCGGATCCGATATCGTGATCGACGGCGCTTTCACAAGCTTCTAAGCTGATATTATTTATTTACCATCGGAAGAGCAGTATTAAATGAAAAAACTTAAATCAGGCCTGGTCATCGGGATCTTATTGCTCCTGATGCTGCCGGGCCTCAAGATCAGTGCCGAGGCAGACCGCTCCGGAACTTTCGGAAAGTTTGCCTGGACCCTGGAAGATGGGACGCTGACCATCTCCGGAGAGGGAATCTTACCAAATTATTACCCGGCTGCCGGCAAAGAAAACTGGCAGGCATATAATGAAGAAATCACGGAATTGATCCTGGAAGAGGGCATCACCGGTACCGGCTTTATGTCTTTTTCCGACTGTACCGCTTTAGAGACCGTTACATTGCCGGAAAGCCTGACAGTGCTGGGACAGTATTCTTTCAGGAACTGTACCGCCCTGGAAAGCATCGCCATCCCTGAAAAGGTCATCATGGTGGAACCGGATGCTTTTGAGGGATGTGAGTCTTTAGAAGAGATCAATGTGGCGGATGAGAATCCGGTCTATGCTTCTGAAGACGGCATCCTGTATAATAAAGCTGTGACAGAACTGGTGCTGTTTCCTGAAGGGAAGGTGGCAGACCCCTATACAGTCCCTGATGAGATGACCAGGATCGGGGCGGGGATGTTTTCTGGATGCTCAGGGATCAAGAGCCTCATCATTCCAGACCATGTCACCGGCATCGGCGCCAATGCGTTTTCAAACTGCACCGCTCTTGAGCGTGTGTCCATGGCGGACAGTGTCACAAGTATGGGATGGGGCGCATTTTATGGCTGCACAGCCCTTAAGGAACTGGAGATTTCTGCAGGACTTGAAGAGATCAGCGCCAGGGCCTTTCAGAATTGTATATCGCTGGGATCCGTGAAAGTGCCGGAAGGCACACAGAAGATCGGAAACCATGCTTTTGCGGGATGCACTTCCCTGCAGACAGTTTCCCTGCCTGAAACGGTTTCCGAGATCATTTTCTCTTTCTATGACTGCGGCAGCCTTGAAAGTTTCGCTGTCAGCAGGAAGAATGAGACTTTTTCTCAGAAAGACGGCGTGCTTTTCTGTGATGATGGGAAAACGTTGTTCAGTTATCCCGCAGCCTACAGTGACAGTTATGATATTCCTGAGGGCACAGAAGCCATCCATACCGGTGCTTTTACCTATGTAAAAGACCTGAAGAAGGTGAGCTTCCCTTCGACATTGAAAACCATCGGAGCCTATGCTTTCCAGTATTGCTTTGGCCTTACGGAAGTAGAGATCCCGGAGGGTGTTATCTCTCTTGGCGGGGATGAGGATGAGCCGGAGGCCGGATCAGAGGCCTGTACATTTTTATATTGCACCGGTCTCAGACGGGTCACTCTTCCGGATACATTGACAGAGATTCCACGGAAGGCTTTCTATGGATGTTCATCCCTGGAATACCTGGTACTGCCGGAAGGCGTGGCCATAGGAGCTGAGGCCTTCGGAAACTGTAAAGAACTGGATTTTCTGGTGATCCCTTCGGAGCCCGGCACCATAGCGCCGGATGCATTTGAGGGCACGGTCATTGCGGATGTCTACTATTATGGGACAGAAGAAGAAGTGAAGACCATCCCCATCGAAGATACATTGCCCGAACTGATCCAGGGCTTCTTTGGCGAGGCAGAGTGGCACTATAACGATGAGGAAGCACTGCTTAAGGATCCTTCCGATGTTACAGTCATGGAGGGAGAGAAAGCAGTATTCCGGGTGGAGACTTTTGGCGAAGACTTGAGCTGTCAGTGGTATCTGAGTACGGATGAGGGAAAGACCTGGACGAAGATCAGCGATGGAAAAACATCCGTGTATGCCTTGACAGCAGATCTGTCTCAAAACGGATACCGCTATAAGTGTGTGGTGAAGGGCGAGACGGTCCGGATGACGTCGGAAGCGGTCAGACTTACAGTCAATCCGAAACCGTCTATTATGATCCAGCCGGCGGATGTGAAGATCCCCATCGACGGGAAAGCCATGTTCCTGGTCATCGCACCGGAATCAGACCTGGAATATCAGTGGTACTACCGGAATGATGCGGACGATGTCTGGAAGAAGAGCATACGCTCCAGCGGAAAGACAGAAGCCTTCAGTTTCACGGCACAGGAAACCTCCAGCGGGCATCAGTATAAATGCCGGATCTTCAATATGTTTGGCTATAAGGATTCGGATACGGTGACGTTAACGGTCATTCCCAAGCTTCTGGAGCAGCCGGCCAGCCTTTCTGTTACGGAAGGGAGCCCGGCAGAATTCACCCTGACGGCTGAAGGAACGAATCTAAGATATCAGTGGTTTTACCGGGAAGACAGCGTGGGTATCTGGAAAGCTATCCCTTCACCGGAGGGGAATACGGAATCCCTGAGTTTTACTGCACAGATGCTTAACAGAGGTTTCCAGTATAAGTGTGAAGTGACCAGTGATTACGGGACCGCTATCTCTAACACAGCGGTACTCATGGTCATTCCTGAACCACCGGTGATCATAGAGCAGCCTTCGGATATAAGCGTCCCGGCTGGAGAGACGGCTGAATTTACGTTAGAAGCGGAAGGCTATGAGATCAGCTACCAGTGGTATTATCGTGAACCAGGCGAGGAAGAATGGACCGCCATTGAGACTGACGATGAAATGACAGCCATCTATAGTATTATCGCTGAAGATGAATTCGATGGCTATGAATTTTACTGTGCGGTGATCAATGAAGGCGGCACCACTGATTCAGAAATCGTGACATTGACCATCATGACAGAGGAGACTGAAGAAGAAACAGAGGATCCGGAAGATCTTGAGACAGAAGAAAGTCTGGAAGAGCCGGAGAGTCTGGAAGATGAGTCAGTCCTGAAAGAAACGGAGGAAGAACCGGTCACGGAAGAGACCGGGGAGAAAAGTACTTGCTCCGTCGTTGATTAAATAATAACTTGCGCCGGACTTCTTTGGTGAGTCCGGCGTGGTTTTTCTTTTGGCGTGCATAATCTATTTGATATCTGGTCCGGTTAGTGGTATAATATTTCCAAGTATGCACAGGAGGTTCTGGTTTTGAGTTTATTTACCAAACTTTTCGGAACACACAGTGAAAAGGAGATCAAACGGCTTAAGCCTACGCTGCAGGAGATCCTGGATCTCCGGCCGGCCATGGTGGCTTTAAGCGATGATCAGCTGCGGGCTAAAACAGAGGAATTTAAAAAGCGGTATCAGAACGGGGAGACGCTGGATGACCTGCTTCCTGAGGCTTACGCATGCATGCGCGAAGCGACGCGGCGCTGCATCAACCAGGAGCATTTCGAGGTACAGCTGATAGGCGGCATCGTGCTGCACCAGGGCCGTATCGCAGAAATGAAGACTGGTGAAGGTAAGACACAGACAGCCCTGCTTCCGGCCTATTTAAATGCATTGACCGGTAAAGGCGTGCATGTGGTCACGGTCAATGATTACCTGGCTGCCCGTGACGCGGAGTGGATGGGCCAGATGCACCGCTTCCTGGGACTGACGGTAGGCTGTGTGCTGAACAGCTCGACCCCTGAGGAAAGAAAAGCGGCTTATGCCTGTGACGTCACTTATGTTACGAATAATGAGCTGGGCTTTGATTACCTGCGTGATAACATGGTGATCTACGAAAAGAACCTGGTGCTGAGAGACCTTCATTTTGCCATCGTGGACGAGGTGGACTCCATCCTTATCGATGAAGCCAGGACGCCTCTGATCATTTCCGGCCAGTCCGGAAAGTCCACCCAGCTGTATGAAGTCTGTGACCAGCTGGCGAAACGGATGATCCGCGGTGAGAACCTGGTAGAGCGCTCGAAGATGGACATCATCATGGGCGAGGAAGTCCAGGAATCCGGAGATTTCCAGGTCAATGAGAAAGAGAAGGTCGTGAACCTTACGGCCCAGGGTATCGAGAAGATCGAAAAGTTCTTCCAGATAGAGAACTACGCGGATCCGGAAAACCTGGAACTGCAGCATAACATGCAGCTGGCCCTTCGGGCTAACTATATCATGTTCCGGGACCAGGACTATGTGGTGAAAGATAATGAAGTCCTGATCGTGGATGAATTTAC
>CACZSO010000082.1 GCA_902783795.1 uncultured Eubacteriales bacterium | reverse complement strand
GCACCGATCAGGACACCGATGGTCATGTTGATGGCTGCGCAGATCAGAGCCAGGGAAATAGAGATCCTGGCACCGTTCCACATGGAGTCAAAGGTAGACTCGCCGGAAGCACCGCGGCCCAGAATGTTATGGATATTGAATCCATACATCTTGATGGCTGCACCGGGCGTCAGATGCTTGGAAGCAGACTCCATGATATTCTCATAACGGTCATAGCCGGAGAATGTCGGGTAGATAAAAGCGAATACAATGATGATCAGCAGCATGGCCAGGATGAAGATATTCAGTTTTCTGCGGAAGAATACGCGGAACACTGAACGCCAGTAAGAATACCGGGGCGCAGTGATCTTTTCAGATTCCACATCGTCATGGATCTGGGCAGAAAAGAGTTCCTCTTCTGTCATGTTAAGATCCTGAAGGTCTATTAAATTCTGCTCCATGATCTTACCTCGCTTTCGTCGTAAAGGAGATCCGCGGATCCACGATGGACATCAGGACATCGCCCAATATCACAGAGATCACGGATAAGACAGCGTAGAACAACGTCACACCTACGATAACACTGTTATCATAAGAGTTGATAGCGGTGGTCAGCAAGTTACCTGCACCGGGAACCACGTAAGCACGTTCGGTGATGATAGCGCCCGTCATGGCAAACAGGATGCTGCCCGGAATACCGTGTACGATGGGAATGATCGCATTCTTCAGAATGTGCTTGGTGAAGATCTCATTCTCCGACAGACCGCCGGAACGGGCAAACTTCACATAGTCGGAATTCATCTGGTCGATCATGAAACGTCTCAGCCAGCGCATCAGGCTTGCGATGGACGGAAGCGACAGGGAGACGATGGGAAGCAGGTACATGAGCTTGCTTGAAGACTGCAGATCAAAGGTGGTGGGCAGTCCGGCACTGTAGCCGATGGCCTTCACCAGGAAGATATAGGCCAGAGACGGCACAGCTATGATAAATACGATATATATACTTCCGATGCGATCAAAGAGCTTATCTTTTCTTCTGGCCATGACGATACCCACCGGGATGCCGATGCAATAAGCCAGTATCGTAGCGATAATGCCGATGATGAAGGAATAAGCCAGCTTAGACTTGCCGCTCTTGAAGGTGGTCACATTCGTATAATCATCTACATAATATTTCTGGTTCAGCTTGGTCGCCTCGCGTGAACCGGGCATATAGGTGGCCGTATGCAGATCATCCGCCGTATCTTCTATGATTCCGGAAGGATAATAGTTTTTCTGTGATACATAGGCACCCTGTGATTTGGTCATGGTGTCAAACACGTCCACATTCATGTTGACCGTGTAGGAAACACCCAGATTGATGCTGATCAGGTTCTGATGGATGAAGGGGAATTTATTATCCATGTAGAGCAGATATTTATGCTTCGTCCCGTTGCCGAGAATGGCCGGTGAAGTCTTTTCTCCGCCGTAGGCAGGATCCTTCCAGGTAAATGTCAGGCCTCTCTCCCCTACTACTTCATCGGCATAATGGATATTATCGACCTGGACAATACCGGTCAGATATTTCCACAGCCGCCCCAGAAGCGGCTTATCTTTCGTCGCAAAAAGGACCTCTTTACCACCAGCAGCATATTTTTTTGGAGTCTGCATGACGGCGTCCATCCGTACGATCTCATAGCCCTGAGATTCATAGTATTTCGTAAATTTCTCTACATACTGCGCGACGTCAGTGCTGTCATTCTTAGCCTTTTTCCCGATCTTGATTACAGCTTCTCTTGTTTTACCGTCGATCTCCCCGGCAGCGGAAAGTTCATTGATATAGTCCGCATAGGGAACATAGTCCAGATAACCGAACTTCTCCCACTGCTGATACCGGTAGGTCACCTTGGCATTATTCGCTTGCTTGGTATAGACCGCATCCATGGCAAAGATCAATGTCCTGTCCATCAGAGAATAGATCAGGAGCATGACGATCGCCACCACGATCAGAATCGATACAAGGCCGTGAAGCAGACGTTTGATTAGATATTTAGCCATAAGTCCCACTTTTCTAAAATCACACGGAAAAGTTTCTCCGCTGATTTCCCGTCAAAATTGAAACGCAAAGGGGATGAACCTAGGATCCATCCCCCCTGCAGTTATACATTGATCGTATTATCTACGATACCTGAGGTATGAAATCAGTTTACCTAAGCTTTAGATCAAACCTTAGAATATACCGATACATTTAACCATGTAGCCGTCATAATCGGGAAGCATGGTGTCAAGATATGTAGAAGGATCAAGATAGTCCGGGCCCCAGCCAGACAGGTCATAAATATCATAGTTAGCTTCATAACCGTAGTCGGTGTAGTAGCCGGCGTAGTACCATTCATCGGTGCTGGCGCACTGTGTGATATTTACCTGTACAAGGCCTTTGGAGTTTTCTTCAATAGTCTTCTTGAAGACCATGGAACGGTTCTGGTAAGATTCATCCGGAGCGGTCGGAAGGTCGATCTGGATCGGAGCATCAGCGGTGAGCTCAAGACCTTCAGCCTTCAGTTCTTCAGCAGCCTGAGCAAACTTCTCAGCTGCCTTTTCAGGATTATACCAGCCATCGAAACCGGTGGAAGCGCCGTCGCCGTTTTCAAGAGTCTGATCCCAGACCTTGACGCCCATGTCATCAGCATCCAGGGCTGCCTGAAGAACGACACCGTAAGCATCGCCGGCCTTGAAGGTAACTTCCTTGCCGCCAAGCTCAACGGTCACATCCTCTTCGAGGTGGACGAAGTTGCCGGGTACATAAGAGTTGGTTACGGAAACAGCAGCAAGGTCGTCACCGACTACCTGGCCGTTATAGTTCAGTCTGTCAAGAGAATACAGGAGAGCCTGACGGAACGCCTGGTTCTGAAGAGCCTGATTAGTTCTGGCTGCATCTTCTTCGCTCTGCGGAGACTTAACAGCGCCATCATTGATGTTCTCAAATGCAGCACGGTTCACGTTGATGAAGCCGACATAAGAAGTAGCACCGGGAACAGCAACATAAGCATACTTGTCGAACCAGCCATCTTCCTTGGCAGCTGCGACAGCGGAGGTTACCAGACCTGCACCGGGGATGGTGCCGGCTTTTGTCTCATTGTAAGGACGAAGAGGATCTGTACGGTCATTGAAGGAGTAGTTGATCTTCTTGATCTTTACATTTTCATAATCATAATAAGACTCGTTGGCAACAAAGTTGATGGAGTTCTTTTCTGTAGCATTGGTGCAGAGATAGGGACCATTGTAAGCAATATGATCCTGGTCTGTGCCGTATGCATCGCCCTGAGATTCAGCATATTCCTTGTTGAAGGGCAGGAACAGGCTGTAAGAGAACATGGACAGGAAGTAGTTGCAGGGAGCTTCCAGAGTATACTCAACAGTATAATCATCCAGCGCCTTAACGCCTACTGTAGAGATGTCGTCAGTCTCGCCAAGGCTGAATTCCTGGGCGCCTTTGACCTTGCCAAAGATCAGAGACTGGAGGCCGCCGTTGGCAGTCAGCAGATGTTCGATACCATCAACAAAGTCCTGAGCGGTCACTTCGCCAAGCTCACGGCCCTGAGAGTCGACCCACTTCACGCCCTTTTTCAGCTTGAAAGTATAGGTCAGACGGTCTTCAGAGATTTCCGGAAGAGCTTCTGCCAGAGCGGGCTGCTGAACGTTCTCTTCGTCATACTGCAGAAGGCCTACGAGGGTCTTTGCGATGAACTGAGAATCAGCGGCACGGCTGGTCGCGAACATATCCCAAGTCTTAGGATCAGAGGTGTACAGAAGGTTATAGGTGTCATTCAGGGTGTAACCCTTGTCAAGCAGGTACTTTTCAGCCCACTCAAGGTAGGTGCCGGTACCCTTGACTTCTGACCACTTCGCACGCATCTCGTTACGGATTTCGGGAGTCAGAGGATCTTCGTTGACGATGAGAAGCTTCGTGAAGCGCTCGTCATCATAGCCGTACGGTGTATCCGTAACTGTTCTGGGAGCAATACGAGAAATAGCGTAGTTGCCGCCGTCAGAAGAAAGCGGGATGAAAACGCCGGACTCAAGCAGCTTCGCCTCAGCGATAGCCTGGTATACCCAGGACTCAGAAGCAGTCAGTTCCGGATCCATAGCGTTCTGGTAAACTTTGTAGTATTCACCAAGAACTTTCTCATAGACCTCAGATGAGATCCTGCCGTACTCTTCTACGTCGATCTCTTCTTCAGACTCGGATTCTGATTCATCATCAGAAGGCTGTGCCTCTTCAGAAGACTGTTCTTCTTCAGAAGACTGCGCGGGCTCAGCTGTGGTATCGGGAGCCTTTGTATCTTCCTGTGAAGACTGAGCAGGTTCGACCGTGGAAGACTGTGCTGGTGTTGACTCATTGCTTGTGCCGCCGCAGGCCGCCAGGGACACTACGAGAACAAGAGCAAGGAGTAAACTCAGTAATTTCTTCATGTTTTTCTCTCCTTTTTGTTTTTCGGCAGTTTTGCTGCCTTTACTTAATTTATAATCAAATACCGCATACGAGCTTTAAGCAGGCACACAGCACCGATTATCGTGATGGGGCCGGAGCCTGATTTTTACCGCTTTACCGCAGTAAAACACAGGAACGGCAATATGATTTTACAATTCTATATCATTTTTGCAGAAAAAGCAAGTATTTTATGAATAATTTGTGAAATCATCCATTTTATACAATGCCTGTTCCTTAAATGACTGTTCTTGTGGCTATCATGTCTACGCCGGTGCCGGCTACGTCAGCTTTGATCACATCGCCGATGTATACCGGTGCCTTAACGGTGACATCTTTGATATCCTTGACCACGTCGAAGATCTTCCCTTTCGGGATATCCTGGGCTGTTTTCACGGAGACCATGGTCTCTTTTGAAACAGCATCCGTGATCTTCACGGAAGATGTCACGATCCTGGTGGGATTCGTCACTTCCTTGCGGGCATAGGTATCGCCTCTTTTGCAGGTATAGCCGCTTACAGATTTTACTTCCCCGTTTTCCAGTTCCACCGTAAGCTGGCAGCCCAGGGGACAGTTGATGCATGTCAGGTTTCTAACTTCCATTTTACGCCTCCTCTACCTTGATCAGGATGCTCTTAAGATCCGGATGATTCTCAAACTGGCTCTTCTTCAGCACTACCTCTTCCATCTCGCCGGGAGCCATGATCTGGCGGCGGCGGTGGACGATGCGTTCGTCATCCAGGAAGACATTGACCCAGCGGTCCTGCATGACAGCGCCTACACGGAAACGGACCGTCAATGTATCCGTCATCTTCTTCGGATCCAGGGTGCAGGGGACCGTGTACCGGGGGCCGCCCTCGAAGGTAATGGGGATCTCGCCGGAGGTATCGCCGGAAAGTTCGCCGCGGACGAAAGCTGCCGCATTGCGGCCGGCCGCTGCCGCTTCTTCGGAAACATAGTCCACCAGGTCATGGACATGAAGCACATTGCCGCAGGCAAACACGCCGGGGACTGAAGTCTCCAGAGATTCATTGACCACCGGGCCTGATGTCACGCGGGAAAGTTCCACGCCGGCCTGTTTCGAAAGCTCGTTCTCCGGAAGAAGGCCTACAGAAAGCAGCAATGTGTCGCATTCATAATGGATCTCTGTGCCGGGGATGGGCTTCATATCCGGCCCGACTTCAGCGATGGTCACGCCTTCTACCCGCTCTTTTCCCTGGATATCCACCACGGTATGGGACAGCTTCAGCGGAATGCCGTAGTCATCCAGACACTGGACGATGTTCCTCTTCAATCCGCCGGAGTAGGGCTGGATCTCTGCCACTACTTTCACTTCGGCGCCTTCTAAGGTCATGCGCCGCGCCATGATAAGGCCGATATCGCCGGAACCTAAGATCACGACTTTTCTTCCGGGCATATAGCCTTCGATGTTAACCAGCCGCTGGGCCGTTCCTGCAGAATAGATGCCCGCCGGACGGAAGCCGGGGGTGTTCAGGGCTCCCCTGGGCCGTTCCCGGCATCCCATGGCCAGGATGACGCTCTTCGCATCGATCTGGAACATACCGTCGCTCTTATTCATGGCTGTCACGACCTTCTCCGGAGAGATGTCCATGACCATGGTGTTCAGACGGTATTCGATCTTACGCTCCAGCACCTGGTCGATATAGCGCTGCGCATATTCAGGGCCGGTAAGTTCTTCTTTAAATGTATGCAGCCCGAAGCCGTTATGGATACACTGGTTTAAAATGCCGCCCAGCTTAACGTCTCTTTCCAGGATCAGGATGCTTCTTTCGCCTGCGTCATAGGCTGATGCCGCCGCGGCAAGGCCTGCCGGGCCGCCGCCGATGATAACGATATTATACTTTTCCATATCCTAAGTCCTCCTTACAGGCTGTCCTTCACGGTGCCAACGATGATCTTCGAGGCGCCGCCGGATTTCGTGATCTCAGAAAGCGGGATATCAAGCTCTCTGGAAAGGATCTCCATGACTCTCGGCGAGCAGAAACCTGCCTGGCATCTGCCCATGCCTGCCCGGACTCTTCTCTTCACGCCGTCTAAGGATTTTGCACCTAAGGGGCGGCGGATGGCGTCGATAATCTCGCCCTCCGAAACGGATTCACAGCGGCAGATGATCTGGCCATAAGCCGGATCTTTCTTGATGAGCTCGTTTCTTTCTTCCAGGGAAAGGTCGCCGGCTTTGATGATGCCCTTCCGCTCTGCCTTGAAGTCAGCTTTCTTTTCAAGGCCCAGCTTCTCAGCTACCATATCCGAGACATGGAGGCCGATGGCCGGTGAAGAGGAAAGGCCGGGAGATTCGATGCCCGCCGCATCAAAGAAGCCAGGAGCTTCCGGGATCTCGCCGATCACGAATTCATGGCTGTCTTCATGGGCTCTTAAGCCCGCGAAGGAGGTGATGACCTGGCGGACAGGCACGTTCTTTAAGGCCAGGGCACTCTTGTCGATGACTTCCTGCAGGCCCTCCTGTGTGGTATTGACCCCTTCTTTATCCTCGATATCCGTGGCGGTGGGTCCTACCAATGTATTCTTGTGCACCGTGGGTGTCACCAGTACGCCTTTGCCGTACTTGCCGGGCAGCTGGAAGACCGTATGGGTCACATAGCCGTAGGTCGCATGGTCTAAGAGCAGGTATTCGCCCTTTCTGGGGGTGATGTGGATCTTCTTTGAAGCAAATTCATTATGGAAAACATCAGAATAAACGCCGGCCGCATTGACCACGGTCTTTGTCTCGTATTCATTGTTTTCTGTCTTTACCAGGAAGCCGCCTTCCGTCTTCTGGATTTCCGTGACTTTCTCATTAAAGAAGAATTCCACGCCGTTCTCACAGGCATTTTCCGCAAATGCTATGGTGAGGCCGAAGGGACACACAATGCCGCCTGTCGGAGCCCAGAGCGCGGCGACTGCATTATCCGCGATATTTGGCTCAAGCTCAAGAAGCCTGTCTCTTTCAATGATCTCCAGATCTTTCACACCGTTCTTAACGCCGTTTTCATAAAGCTTGACCAGCGCCGGACGGTCATCTTCTGACAGACAGACCACTAACGAACCGCACATGTCATAATCGAAATCCAGTTCTTTTGCAAGATCCGGCATCATGACCGAACCCTCTACATTATACTTCGCCATCAGCGAACCGTTTTCCGCATCATATCCTGCATGGACGATGGCCGAATTCGCTTTTGAAGTGCCGGTGCAGACATCCTCGGACATTTCGAGTACGCAGGCTTTCACCTGGTAGCGGGACAGGTAGCGTGCGATGGCGCTTCCCGTAACACCGGCGCCGATAATCACTACATCATACATGGTCTTACTCTCCTTCCTTTGCCCAGCCCCTGACACAGTCTACAGCCTTATGCCACATGCGGAGCCGGTCATCTCTGTCTTTATCTTCCATGTCCGGTGTAAAAACGGCACCGGATCTTCGGTATTCTTTAAGTTCAGCCTTCGAGGCAAAGAAGCCGGAAGCCAGGCCTGCCAGGAATGCTGCGCCCATGGCCGTGGTCTCCACACAGGCCGGGCGGTCTATCTTATTATTCATAAGATCCGCCTGGAACTGCATCAGGAAATCATTGGCGGAAGCGCCTCCGTCCACCCGGATAGTGCCTAAAGGCTGCTTCAGATCCTCTTCCATGGCCTTCAATACATCGTAGGACTGGAAGGCCAGGGATTCTAAAGTGGCCCTCACCAGATGTTCCCGGTTCACGCCCCGGGTCAGTCCCAGGACCGCTCCTCTCGCGTAAGGATCCCAATGAGGTGCTGCAAGGCCGGTAAAGGCCGGCACCACATAACAGCCGTTCGTATCAGGGACCTTCCGGGCCAGCACTTCTGATTCCGGAGAATTATCAATGATCCTGAGTTCATCCCTCAGCCACTGGATGGCGGAACCTGCCACAAAGACAGAACCTTCCAGGGCGTATTCGACTTTTCCGTCAAGCCCCCAGGCGATGGTGGTCACCAGGCCATGTTCGGACCTGACAGGCGTCTCCCCTGTATTCATCAGCAGGAAACAGCCGGTGCCGTAGGTATTTTTCGCATCACCCGGATCGAAACAGGTCTGGCCGAATAAGGCCGCCTGCTGGTCTCCTGCCGCTCCCGCAATGGGGATAGGGCCGCCGAAAACGGCTGCATCCGTCTCGCCATACAGGCAGGAGCTTTCCTTCACTTCCGGCAATATAGCGGCCGGAATGTCCAGTTTATCCAGGATCTCCTGGTCCCAGGAAAGATCGAAGATGTTATACAGCATGGTCCGGGACGCATTTGAGTAGTCCGTGACGTGGACTTTACCGCCGGTCAAGTTCCAGATCAGCCAGGTCTCCACCGTGCCGAAAAGAATATCGCCCTTTTCTGCCCGTTCCCTTAAGCCTTCTGTATGATCCAGCATCCACCGGATCTTCGTACCGCTGAAATAGGGATCGATGATGAGCCCGGTCTTCTGCTTGAAGAATTCTGTCTCCCCGTCAAGGATCAGCTGGTCACAGTAATCTGCTGTCCGCCGGTCCTGCCAGACGATGGCGTGACTCACGGGTTTTCCTGAGTTCCTGTCCCAGAGGATCACTGTCTCCCGCTGGTTCGTGATACCGATGGCCGCAATATCTTTATAAGAAGCATCGGCTTTTTCCATGGCCCGCCGGGCCACATACTGCATGGTCTCCCAGATCTCCCAGGCATCATGCTCTACCAGTCCGGGTTCCGGGAAGAACTGGGTGAATTCCATCTGCGATTGAGACACGATCTCTGCCTTTTCATTGAACAATATGGCCCTGTTCGATGTGGTACCCGCATCCAGCGCCATAATATACTTCTGCATGCTGCCCTCCTTTTCAATTATTTAAGAACTGCACAATCAGAGACAGTATAGCACAAAAAAACAGCTGCCGCAATAACTGCAGCAGCTGTTCTGAAAAAAAGATACAGGGTTTACGGATTCTGTGAGGTACTGTCTTCTGACCCGGAACCTGAAAGGTCCTCTTCAGAAGAAGGTACTTCGGAAGTGTCTGCTTCAGAGGTGTCCTCAGAGCTTTCAGATGATGCCGTCGCGCTTTCCGTTTCGCCGTTTAAGATCTGCATCAGGAACTTGAGGTCCGCGTTTTTCTCACAGGCTTCTTCCAGGTCTTTTTCCACCTGGTGTCTCAAAGTCAGGACCGCTTCTGACCTCTCCGTCTCCTCTATATAGCTCTGGAATTCCCCGGAGATGGCCTTGTCATAAATGTAATAATGGCTGTCATCCTGTTTTGCCACGATGAAATGGTTTAATGAGGGAGCTCCTACGGTGATGCCGTTGAAGTAGATGTCATATCTGACATAAACGATAAAATAATTATCTGTCAGGCCCGGCACTACATAGGTATGGAAGTTATCATATTTTTCTATGAACTGGTTCTCATCCCTCAGGTTATCTTCACTGTAAGTGCTCTCTGCTTCAACGATCTTATTCAGCTCGTCCGCATCATCATTGATCTTAGCGGTATAATACCGGTCGATGAGCCGGTCCACGTTCATAGCGTCTTCGCCGGATACCGTAGCCGAGGTAGGTTCTTCCGTGGTCAAAGATTCCGAGGATGAAGCGGATGGACCGTTTTCCTTCGAAGCATTTTCGGAAGAAACATCCGCATCCTTTGTCACGTCCTCACTTCCGTTTTCGCCGGAGGTACCTTTTCCTGAGGTGTTTTCCGAAGTGGAGGTATCCGGAGGTACTATCTTTTCGAAGTTCTTCGTCCCTATCCAGACGCCTACGATCACCAGCACGCCTATCAGGATGACGGCAGCATATTTGACATATTGTCGGAATGATTTCTTATTTTGTTCTGTCATTCGAATCATTGGGGCGGGATATATTTTCTTAAGGTCTCCGCCTTTCTCTCCTTTATGATACCGTGACATTTTACAACCAGAGCCGGTTTTTGTCAATGATTTCACAACTTATTCAAAATTACCCTCCCGGTCTTCCATGACAACGACACTGTTTTCCCTTAGGAAAAGATATACATGAGAGGACAATATTTCTTCCGGGAGCAGAGTGTCATTCACCGACCGGATGATCTCATCAAGGGCGGCAATATCCGTGGTCTCATATAGCGGCATCAGCAGAAGTTCATGGACAGAAGAAGGGATGATCACCAGGTCTTTTCCTATTCTTTCTGCCACTTCTGCCAGCACTGACGGATACAGCATAAGGGACGCCCCGTAGAAAGAAGCCTCATTCGTCAGCACCTCCACATCGGGACAGCCGGACAGATTCTCTGTCATCACCGCATCCAGAGGGAAACGCCTGATACCCATGAGTCGCAGGGTATTTCTTTCTGCATGGTAAAAAAGCTCATCCTCCGTCATCTGAAGGGTCTTCAGGATCTTTTTATCGATCAATGTTACTCCGCTGCCCCGGTCCTGGTCAGGAAGAAGCAGCTGGCAGGTGATCACAAGGTCCAGAAACGGCCGGTGAGGACATTTTTCCAGCAATGCCCCGTTTTTCTCTTTCCCGATAAGCCGGAAGATGATGTGTTCCGCTGCATATCCGGCATCATCCAGACAGCGGAACAGGTCATGGGTGAACTTGCCTGAGGCTTTTTTATCCAGCAGCATAGAGAGGATCTTTTCCGCCTCCGGCATCACATCTTCATCTGAGCTGATTTTGGAAAGGCAGGGAGAAAGATACACAAGGGGCGATGCCCCGGACTCTTCACCGTCCATGACAAAAACGGCCTCCTTAATGACGCCGTTATTCATGAGCATATCCTTTTTTATAAGCCGGAAACCGTCCGGAAGTGAAGCCTCCAGACATGAAAGCAGTGATTCTTTATAGAGATGTTCCACAAAGGTCCTTTCCGCAAAAAGGGAAAAGCTGTGCATGGGAAATGCGTCTGAGAGGAATCGAACCTCCGCACCCGGCTCCGGAGGCCGGTGCTCTATCCACTGAGCTACAGACGCATGAAAAGATATGCTGCGGCGTGCCTTCGCACGCCTGCAGCCATACATATAAAATTATTTTACTCTTGAAAGGTATTCTTCGGAACGGGTGTCGATCTTAACGACCTCGCCGATCTCAATGAATAAAGGAACCATGATCTTCGCGCCGGTCTCTACGATAGCGGGTTTCACAGCGCCTGTGGCGGTATCACCCTTGAAGCCGGGCTCTGTATCTGTAATAGCCAGTTCCACGAAAAGGGGCGGTTCTACCGAGAATACAGATCCTTTATAAGAGCAGACCTTGCAGGTCTCATTCTCTTTCACGAACTTCAGTGCATCACCCACGATATCCTGTCCGATGGGGATCTGCTCATATGTTTCACTGTCCATGAAATAATACAGTTCACCGTCCTGGTAAGAATAGACCATATCTTTTCTTTCCACGAAAGCATCTTCCAGCTTTTCTGTGGGACGGAAGGTTTTTTCAACCACGCCGCCGGTAATGACGTTTTTCAGTTTTGTACGAACAAAAGCGGCGCCCTTTCCAGGCTTTACATGCTGGAATTCCACTACCTGGTATACGTTTCCTTCAAATTCAAATGTATTTCCGTTTCTGATGTCGCCTGCCTGCATATAAAAGTCCTCCTGTTCTTTAAGCCTCTTACGAAGGGCATAGCATATTCTACCCTACTTTTTTCTGTTTTTCAACCTTTTTCTTTTTTATTTTTCTTATGAACGCATGATGAGCTTTTCAAGCATCCGTTTAAACGCCACGAAAGGCGGGTCCGTGCTTTCATCCACCGGTCTTACCTGAAGACAGCGGATATGGCATCTTTTGGCACCCAGGATATCCGTGAAGAGCTGGTCGCCCACAAATAAGGCTTCCGGCTCACTGACCTCCATCTCCGCCAATGCCTTCTTCATCCCTGATTTCTTTGGCTTTCCGGCCTTGCAGACATAGTAAGCCCCCACATCCTCTGCGAAGGGTCTGACCCTCTGATCATCGTTATTGGAGATCAGGCAATAGACAAGCCCTATGTCTTTAAGCGATGCAAAGAAGCCTCTGGTCTTTTCATCGGATGGCCTGCCATGGGGGACCAATGTATTATCGATGTCAAAGATCACGCCCCGGATGCCTCTTTTTTTCTCTTCCTCAAAATCGATAGAGAAAACATCGTCATAAAAGGCGTCCGCCGTCAAAAGTTCCCGTAAGCTTCTCATTTTTTCGTCTTTAAAAGCTTCGTGATCTCTTCAGCGAAGGTATCCACATCCTTGAATTCACGATAGACAGAGGCAAACCGCACATAAGCCACCGCATCCAGTTCGCGCAGGCTTTCCATGATGAATTCACCGATGACAGAGGCGGGCACTTCCCGCTTCCCGGTATTATAGAGAAGACTTTCCAGGTCGTCCAGCATTTTGGAGATCTGGGAGGCGCTCACCGGCCGTTTGTGGCAGGCCAGCACAATGCCTTTTTCTGCTTTTTCCCGGTCATAGGGTTCCCGGCTCTCATCCTTTTTGATGACCATCAAAGGGAATGTTTCCAGACGCTCATAGGTGGTAAAGCGCTTGCCGCATTTTTCACACTCTCTCCTGCGCCGGATGGCATTCTGCTCATCCGCCGGTCTGGAATCGATGACTCTGATATCTTCACTGCCGCAATAGGGACATTTCATGACTCTACCTCACTTGTTAAAAGTGCTCTACATTGCCGAACTCTGAAAGCTTAAGCTTC
>CACZSO010000081.1 GCA_902783795.1 uncultured Eubacteriales bacterium | reverse complement strand
TTCTTACCTCTGTATTCTTTCAAAACATCGACGCCGACTTCTCTTAGCTCCTCATTTTCAAAGGAGGCTCCTGCTAATCCGGCGATCTTCTCTTTATCCTTTGCATAAAGCACGATACATGTAGCTGTATGACCGTTTTCATCAAACGCCAGAGAATTATCAAAGCCTTTTATTCCCTCAAGTTCATGTACTTCCCGATCTGCCAGCAATTCAAAGGAAAACTCATCCGGATATGGCAGCAATGTCATTTTTCTTAAGTCAGGAATGTAGTGTAATGTCTGGCCAAATACATAGATACACTCATATAATTCATCACGACTACTGCCGCTCAGCTCACCGGATATTTTCTCAAACACGTCATCCGAAACTGTAACGATATCCGCATCATAAATACTGAGGAATTTAATATAAGGCTCCTTTTTATTAGGATCCCTGATAAATCTAATACCATCCGAATACAGATCACCTACAGTACAATTCATCTCAGCTGATATATATTGATAGATCGCATCTTTTATCTGTTTTACGGTGATCTGAAACTCTTCTTCTTTATTCATCGCATAAATACCCCTTTTTAAGGAACATGGCCGCACTCATCATTCCTTACTCTTTTTCTTCAATGCATCGAAAATTTCTGAAAGCCACCCGTTATAATGATCATAGGGAGTCTGGGTCCACCCGTCTAAAAGTTTGTTCAAAGACTTTCTATCTTCTTCGATACCGGTGGACTTGTACTGTTCCGGATCGCGGTTGACCGTTACGTCATGGTCACTGCCTTTTTTAAAATCGATCCGGTAAATACAGTGTCCTGTCCAGCTGCGGTGTGCCCAAAGAGTCGATCCCTCCATATACCAGAACCATTTATCCTCCATAGCCTTTGGAATATTGCCCCGGCGAAGCGCATTCATTTCCTTATCACTGAAAGATCTGTGAAGCACGAAAGTCTCCTTCTTTTCAGGCATGGGTTTAGTTTTCCAGTCATTGCGGCGGGCAGGCGTTGTTCTGTCTGTATTATCTCTTTTCATATTGATCTCCCCCGGATCCCGAATGTCATTTTTGCTTTCTCCCTATCATTTTACCAGAACCCGGCCTGACGTTTATTCTTTTGAATTTTCAAGCATATTCATATAGGCCAGGAGACGTCTTTTCTTTTCTTCGGAGAAGGTGCGGAAACTGTCAACCAGCTGGCCTTCTGCATCTTCCTTGATCTCAGTATCTATGTATGGAAGGCTGCCGGGCGTTTCTGTCCGGCCCCTTCCGGTCAGGAGCGTTTCAGGAGATACCTGGAGAGCCTCACAGATGATCATGATTTTATCTGACCCGGGATTCGTCTTCTTACTCCGCCAATCACTGATCGTTCTGGTGGATATCCCGGTCATCTTTGATAATCTGTACTGGGAGATTCCCTGTTCTTCCATGATCTGAAACATACGCTCGCTGATGGTCATAATGCTTACTCCTAAAAAGCCGGATATCTGTATATGCGGACAATACCATATATCCGCTTTGATTTCAAGAGGGAGTTTCATATCAGCAGCTTCTGGGCCTTCATCGATGATCGTTTGTCCTTCAAATGGCAGTTGGCCATGATCGTGTAATTCTTTGTCCGCTCTGCGCGAAAAAAACGGGTCACATAGATACACACCCACAGACGAACTCAAAGAGTCCGTCATAATCGAAATGTGTCTATGTAACCCGGCAATCAAACTTACCGGTTCCTTATCCCAAAGCCACGTCCAGCGCCATCATCAGTGAAAAGCCGATGGCAAAGGACACAACGCCGATGTTTGAATGTTCTCCGGCGGACATCTCCGGGATCAATTCCTCCACGACCACATACAGCATAGCCCCTGCAGCAAAAGACAAAAGATAGGGCATGGCCGGAACTACAAACCCTGCGATCATCACGGTCAGAGCCCCGAATATCGGCTCCACCGCGCCGGAAAGAACGCCCAGCCAGAAGGATCTCGGCTTGCTCTTGCCCTCTGTGTACAGCGGCATGGAGATGATCGCTCCTTCCGGGAAATTCTGGATCGCGATACCCAGGGCCAGCGCCAACGCGCCGCCCGCCGTAATATTCCCCGAGCCACTAAGCAGCCCCGCAAAGACGACGCCCACCGCCATGCCTTCCGGTATGTTGTGCAAGGTCACGGCAAGGACCATCATTGCAGTTCTTGTCAAATGGCTTTTCGGTCCTTCCGCCTGGTCGATGCTTCTGTGCAGATGCGGAATGACATGGTCCAAAAGGAGCAGGAACAGAATGCCCAGCCAGAATCCGATGAAAGCCGGTAGAAAAGCAAGTTGCCCCATAGAGGATGACTGCTCGATGGCAGGGACGATCAGGCTCCAGATGGACGCAGCCACCATGACGCCTGCCGCGAAGCCGGTCAAAGCCCGCTGTACGCCGAGCTTCAGGTCATTCTTCAGGAAGAATACGCAGGCAGCTCCGGCCGAGGTTCCGATAAAGGGGATCAGAAGTCCCATGATAATGTTCTTCATTTTCTGCCGAACAGCCTCCTCTTCTCATAAGGGGCCGATTCCACGCCCTGGCAGGTATAGCCCGTCGAGTCTATCGCCGCTTTCAGCCGTTCTGCATCCACCGCATCTTCCGTCAGAAAAGAAGCTTCTCCTTTACTCCGGGAAGCAGAGACTTTTTTGGCTGAAGGAACGGCTTTCCTGATGGCGTCACAGACATGCGCTTCGCACATTCCGCACATCATGCCTTCGATATTAAGTGTCGTTTTGATCATGACTGTAATCTCCTTAAGTTTATATATCCGCAAAGCCGCAGAGGATACTGGCCACCATGTGCCAGGTGCCTCCATTCCAGATGGATCACGGAAAACATCCTGATTTCTAGCAGTCGCGGCTAACCATAGTTTAAAAAAGAAAACGAATCCATATCGGAAAACTGTTTTCCAAGAAAGCAAGCCAAAAGTTTAAGTTAGCTGTCTCTAACCACATTATACCCGAAAGCCTAAAGAAATCAAGAGGAGATCGAAAACATAGCCTTTTCGATCTCCTAAGAATAGTCTTTCCTAACTGTTTCTCATCCTTACACAGTTTTAATACGACAATCCGTTCTCACCCCTCCGGAGCGCATAGAGAATGCTGGGCACCATAACAGGCATCGCAGTACCGATAGTCATGATGCTTTCTCCTCAAAGCCGAATATCTGAATATACGGACAATGACATATCCCCGCTTTGTTTTCAAGAGGAAGTTTTGCATCGGCTTCTTTTTCAGCCTGCAGCCTAAGCCATATGAGCCAGAAATACATGTGCCGAAGTCCCTGGGACATGACAACCTTATAATCTGTATTCCATTTGGACGTCAAATGGCTCCGCTGCTGCCAATTCCTCATTGATCTCTTCTGCGAAATCGCATCCAAGTGCCCGGTATGCCGCCTGAGACTCTTTTGAGGAATGAGCTGAAATGTACAGTTTGTCCGCGCCCAGCTGCCGAGCCTCTTCACAGGCCAGGGAAAAGAGTTTCCTCCCGACGCCCTGACGTCTGTAGTCTTCTGATACCTGAAGACAAACCAGCTGTACATATCTTGCCGTAACTCCGAATATATGACGGGAGACGGTCACAAACCCAATGATCCGCCCGCCATCAAACGCGCCAAAGCCAGTCTGGTCAAGGTTTATATCCTGCACTATTTCTTCTGCTATTTTCCGGCACTGCACCTGTGACCAGTTTTCTTCATAGACATTCGGCACTAGCTTCCAATCATTGTCTGTTTTTCTCCA
>CACZSO010000080.1 GCA_902783795.1 uncultured Eubacteriales bacterium | reverse complement strand
ATCCGGATCATGGAAAAAGCGAAAGAAACGGATCTGATGAAGTATGATCAGCCGGAATTCTATGCGAAGCTTGAAAACGCCAGCAGAGAGGCGGGCAGCCGGCCGGTACAGATCATGTCCAGTGCCTTTTCTGTAGCCAGCACCATCATCAGCATGATCAGCTATATCATCGTGCTGTTTACGGTAAGCAAATGGGCGCCGCTGGTCATCGTGCTGGTGTCCATCCCGTCAGCTGTCATCACCTTTGTGTACCGCCGGAAAAATGTGGACTACATGTTCCGCAGGTCCCGGGCCAGGCGTGAGATGGAGTACTACAGCTCCACACTGACAAATAAGGATCTGGTGAAGGAAGTCAAAATGTTCCGTCTGGGGGACACATTGATCCATAAGTACCAGGAGACCTTCCAGGATTATTTTAAAGGCCTGAGAAAACTGAAGACCGATGAATGTCTGTGGAATATTGGCTCAGCGCTGTTAAGTTCCGGCGCTTTCTGCCTGATCTATATCTTTTTAGCCCGGGGTGTCTACGGCGGGTCCATGCAGGTAGGTTCATTCTCCCTGTATACAGGCGCCATCACCTGTATCGGAGACGGGGTAGGTTCTCTGATAGCCACCGTAGCCTCCATTTATGAGGGCACCCTGTTTATTGACAATCTGATCGCTTTTATGAGTGAAGAGCCTACCATCGTTCCCATCATCGACGAACCCCGTCATGTGGAGCGGGGCAAGGGCCATCTGATCGAATTTTGCAATGTATTCTTCCGTTATCCGGGACAGGACAGGGATGTGCTTTCCGGGATCAATCTTACAGTCCATCCCGGGGAAACACTCTCTATCGTGGGCTTGAACGGCGCCGGCAAGACCACTCTGGTGAAGCTGATGACCCGTCAATATGATCCCACGGGCGGGGTGATCCTGCTGGATGGCCACGATATCCGGGAGTACGATGTGGATGAACTGTATGCTATTTTTGGCATCATTTTCCAGGACTTCGGGAAATACGCGGTGACGGCCCGGGAAAACATAGCCTTTGGCGACATGAATAAGGAAATGATCGATGAGGAGATCATTTCAGCTGCCCGGTACAGCGGAGCGGATACGTTTATTGAAAACCTGAAACTGAAATATGACACGCCTATGATGCGCTATTTTGATCCAAAGGGCGCGGAGCTCAGCATCGGGCAGTGGCAGAAACTGGCCATCGCACGGGCCTTTTATTCAGACAGCGATGTGCTGATCCTGGACGAGCCTACGGCTTCCCTGGATCCCATCGCAGAGCAGGAGATCTTTAACTGCTTCAATGAACTGAGGCATGATAAGACCAGCATCTTCATTTCACACCGGTTGTCCAGTTCTACCATAGCCGATACGGTGGTAGTCATGGAAGACGGCCGCATCACAGAAAAAGGCAGCCACCGGGAACTCATGGCCCGCGGAGGAAAATATTACGAGCTGTTCTCGACCCAGGCTGCGCATTACATCGTCGCATAAAGCAGCAGACGATGATCACCAGACAGTATTGACAGGTGACCGGCCGTTCACTATAATGTGAAGCGGCCGGCCGCTTTTTATGATACTGAAAAGAGTTAAGCTTCAGAGATGAGGAGATGGCCAGAAAAGGGGAACAGGATGGAAACAGAAAGACTGATCATCGATAAGATCAAAGAAACAGACAAAGAGGATTATTATCTGAATATTCCTCATGATAAAAAAGTGCTGGAGACGTTCATCTGCCCATATGAAGAGACATTGGAGGACTTTGATTTTTCAAGGTATCCGGGAAGGGAAAACATCCTGGCCATACGGCTGAAGGACACCGGCCGTTTGATAGGCGTCCTCACCTTATTCGGCGAAGAGGAGGACTCCTGTGAGATCGGCTATGGCATCGGGTCAAGGTACTGGAATCAAGGCTATACCACAGAGGCAGTGCAAAGGTTTCTGGAGTATCTGATGCAGGAAAAAGGCTTCCGGACAGTGTATGCCTCCTTTTTTACAGGGAATGAAGCTTCGAAGCGGGTCATGGAGAAATGCGGCATGACGTACGACCGCTTTTCTGAGAAAGAACTGACGTATCTGGGAGTCGAACGGGATCTGATCTACTATGTGATACATAAAGAATAGAAGTGCTTTTTCCCTGGACATCAGCCGAAGAAGCAGAGATCTTTTATATGCCGGTTGTGATCAAAAGACAGATATGGTATGATAAAGATGCTTTTATTAGTGCGAATGATCCTGCGAACCTGTAAACTTCCGGGTCTGAACGTGAAATGAAGAGGCTGTTATGAGGAAATATGCGTATCTGAAGGATCCTGTTAAGAGTGATCAGGAATATTATATCTATAAGATCCTGCTTTTTCATAGTAATGAGGGAGCGTATCTTTTCACCTATGCCGCCGCGGATGCGGTCCAGTGTTCTTCTGACCAGTGGTATGAGTCCCTGGAGGATCTCTATGATGACTGGAATGACAGGATCGATGAGAGAGGCTGGATAGAGCTGGAAGATCCCTTGCCGGACTGCCAGCAGGATGCCTTTATCCCACTCAGAGTCAAAGGCCGGAACTTGGGAAAACCGGAGTGGGGTCATTTTGAAACCCTTCAGGACGGACAATGGATCGACTATAAACCTGTAGAAGTCCGGTTCTATGATGAGAAAGACGACAGTCTGTTTAAGTTTGCCGTTATTATCGCCAGGACGAACGGTCGATGGGTATTCTGCAAGCATAAAGAACGGGAAACCTATGAGATCCCCGGAGGCCACAGGGAAGAAGGCGAGGAGATCCTGGACACTGCAAAGCGTGAGCTGGAAGAAGAGACAGGTGCCCTGGAATACAGTTTAAAGCCGGTTTGCGTCTATTCTGTCACTGCTCCCGATAATTTTGACGGAAAAGAAACGTTCGGGATGATTTATACAGCCGATATTACATCCTTCGAAGAAGAACTGCACAGTGAGATGGAACGGATCATCATCACAGACCAGCTGCCGGATGAGTGGACCTACCCCATGATCCAGCCCAAAATGATAGAAGAAGCCAGACGGAGAGGCCTCTTTTGATCATGGTGGATCTTAAGGATGAGACGATCGATGCGGCTGGGAAACGGCCGGCAGGATAAGGATTTTATAAAAGGTATTGACAAGTGACCGCTCGTTCACTATAATGTGAGAACGAACGGTCACTTTTTTGCGGCGGGGAGGTTTTTTATGGCGAAAGACACGAAAGAAAGAATATTGGCGGCGGCTCTGGAAATGTTTTCAGAAAAGGGATATGACGGCACAAATATCCGTGAATTAACAGCATCCCTGGGCCTGGTCAAGTCATCGATGTACCGGCACTTTATTAAGATCTGCGGAAACATATGATAAAAAAGGGGTGAATTAAAAATGGAAACATCAAAAACATTGAATACGATCCAGGTATTGGCGAAGATCGGCAAGGTCCAGGATAAGATCATTCAGTTTTATAAACAGACGAGTCCTTTTACAGAACTGGGCCTTTACAGAGATTTTGCGAAGGATCTTCCCGATGATATCAATGAGCTGTGTGAGCTGCAGCGGTATCAGACCATCCATCCGGTAGGGTTACTAGATCCCGAGACCAGGATGGATACGGAAGGGTTCTGGGGCAATTTAAGTGAGATTCCTCTGACCCGGCTGAATTTTGAAGAGGACTGGTTCCCCAATGCCATCAGTATGTTTGCGGAATTGCTGCGCCTGAACCCTGCCTATACAAAAGAGCGGACAGCAAAGGATAAGATCCACATCACCTGCCGGTGCCAGGCCATCATGCTGGCGGCCACCTTGAAAGCAAAAGGGATTCCGGCCAGAGTCAGGAGCGGATTTGCCGGTTATATTAAGAATAATGGAGAACATGCAGATCACTGGATCACGGAATGGTTTAATGAAAAAGAAGACCGCTGGATCCTGACGGATGCAGATATCCACGGGGATGAGAATATTATTTTCGATCCGAATGATCTGCCTCGGGATATTTATCTTACCGGTGAACAGGCGTACCTGAAGCTAAGAAGAGGGGAGCTGGATGAAAAAGCCATTTCCTTTGCTTCCTGGCCGGTCACTTACGGTATTCCTGCTGCCATCCGCGGATTATTCTACGATTTCCACTGCCTGATGAATCAGGAGATCATCTTCCTGCATCAGCCGGCTTATATCATAGACCGCGGGTTTAACTTAAGTGAAGAAGAACTGAAAGAACTGGATGAACTGGCAGAACTCCTGCTTCAGCCGGATGAGAACTTTGACAAACTGCAGGAAATTTGGGAGAATAAGAGCAAGTTCCGGATCTTAGGCGGGGCATTGAACTGATTTTCTCTTTATACCGCTGTTTCTTTTACAACTTTTATAAAATCCTCCATGTAGGGCATGAGCAGTTTGTCTTTGTGATGGACGATGTAAAACCGCTGGGTGAAGGTCAGGCCTCTGACAGAAACCCGGCGGATTTTTTTATTTGCCTCTGCCTCTCTGGCTGCTTCATGAGGGATGACAGAGATACCCATGCCCCGATGCACCGCATTGATCAGGGCTGTGGTGCTGTTGGCAGTCCAGATAGGTTCGATGGAACATCCTTTCTCACGCATGGTCTGATCGAAGACTTCGCGGGTGCCGCTTCCGGGTTCCCGAAGCAGAAAGGGCAGAGAACAGAACCGGTCTAGGGACAGGCTGGAAGAGGTTTCCTCAAAAGAAGGAGGAATGATTACTTCCAGACTGTCTTCCTTAAAAAGCATGGCTTCCAGCAGGTCATCATGGACCGGTGTTTCTATAATGGCCAGATCGAGGGTATTATTAAGGAGCATTCTTTCCAGATTTCTGGAATGATCCACCAGCACACGAAGGCGGATATCCGGCAGCCTTTTCTTGTATTCAGCGGCATATTCTGACATAAACTGGCTGCCGGCTGTAATGCTGGCACCCACGTGGAGCAGGGCACTGGTATTCCAGCTGCTCATTTCTCTTTCCAGATCATCGCAGGCAGCGGTGATCTTTTTTGCATACTGCTCAAAGCGGCGGCCGGCTTCTGTAAGATACAGACGCCGTGACAAGCGGTCGAAGAGCGGCACTCCAAACTCGGCTTCCAGTTCCTGGATAGCGACAGAAATGGAGGGCTGGCTGATCATCAGCTCCCGGGCAGCGGAAGAGATGCTGTTATTACAGTTCGTGACAGTAAGAAAAATATGGATATGGCGAAGGTTCATGCGATTTCTCCTTTTATCAGGGGTTATCTCATTATAACATGATTATAATAAAATAGCTATCAATATTATAAAATAATAGTATTTTACTTATTAAAAGATCTATGCTACACTGACACCATAAAGTTTAGAGACCTACTTGAAAGGAGGACAGGAAGATATGGAGAATACTCAATCCCTTACCCGGATGCAGAAGCTTTTTAAGATCTTTCTGTCCACCTTATATTTAAGTGCTTTTACTTTTGGCGGCGGGTATGTCATCGTTACGCTGCTTCGAAAGAAATTCGTGGAAGAGCTTCACTGGATCGATCAGGAGGAAATGCTGGACCTGGTGGCTATCGCACAATCCTCACCGGGGGCTATTGCTGTCAACGGTGCCATT
>CACZSO010000079.1 GCA_902783795.1 uncultured Eubacteriales bacterium | reverse complement strand
TGACAGCTGGAAGAACAGTACCATGGCCTGTGCAAAGACTACGACCTTCAGCTTCACCGCGGCAGAAAGCCATTCCGGCCATCAGTACCGCTGTGTGGTCTCAAACGGAAGCGGTACTGTTAATTCAAATACCGTTACCGTAACAGTGACACCGAAGATCACGACCCAGCCGAAGGATACGACTATTGCCATAGATGGAACGGTGAAATTAACAGTAGCTGCTACAGGTACGAACCTGACTTATCAGTGGCAGTACCGGAATTCTTCCACCGATACCTGGAAAAACAGTACCATGGCCTGTGCAAAGACTACGACCTTCACCTTTACTGCAGCAGAAAGCCATTCCGGTCATCAGTATCGTTGTGCAGTCTCTAATGGAAAGGGAACGGCTTATACAAATGCGGCAACTGTGACAGTGACACCGAAGATCACGACCCAGCCGAAGGATACGACTATTGCAGTGGGCGGAACAGTGAAGCTGACAGTGGCTGCTAAAGGAACAAACCTGACTTATCAGTGGCAGTACCGGAATTCTTCTACCGATACATGGAAGAACAGTACCATGGCCTGTGCAAAGACTACGACTTTCAGCTTTACGGCAGCTGCCAGCCATTCCGGGCACCAGTACCGGTGTATCGTGTCAAATGGGAAAGGGAATGCGTATTCAAATGCTGTAACCGTGACAGTTAAGTAATGATTCGCTGACATAAGGCGGTCTGTCTTTAACATGAGAGGGCTGCCGTATCATCCGATACGGCAGCCCTGGTCATTAAAGGGCAGGTATTGATGAAAAAACTTAAGAGGAGACATATTTCAATGGACATGAAGCTTTTCCGGAAAGCAGTATTACAGAAGACTGTGCTTATCATTCTCCTGGCAGCAGTTTGTTTACTGTTTCCCACGAAGGTAAATGCTGCAGCACCCACGATCAAAACACAGCCGAAGAGTGTAACAGTGAGCGTAGGCAATACAGCTAAATTCACGGTGGAAGCTACAGGCTCAAATCTGACCTATCAATGGCAGTACCGTAATTCATCCAGTGACAGCTGGAAGAACAGTACCATGGCCTGCGCAAAGACTACGACTTTCAGCTTTACAGCTACAGAGAGCCATTCCGGCCATCAGTATCGGTGCGCCGTGTCCAGTGGCAGCAGTACAACGTATACCAGCAGTGCGACAGTAACCGTGGTCCCGAAGATCACGACTCAGCCGGCAGATGCCTCTGTCGCTGTGGACGGTGCGGTGAAGTTTACCATGGCTGCAAAGGGGGCAAATCTTAAATACCAGTGGTATTATCGTAATTCTCCCACGGATTCCTGGAAAAAGAGTACGATGGCCTGTGCGAAGACCACTACCTTTACCTTCACTGCGGCTGAAAGCCATTCCGGCCATCAGTACATCTGTGAAGTGTCGAATGGCAATGGTAAGGTGTATACGAAAAGGGTGACATTGACCGTCAGGCCTTTGATCACGAAACAGCCGGCCAATGTGACTATATCCGTGGACGGGACAGTGAATATGACGGTTTCCGCTAAAGGTACGAACCTCACTTATCAGTGGCAGTACCGGAATTCTTCCAGTGACAGTTGGAAGAACAGTACCATGGCCTGTGCTAAAACATCGACGTTCACATTTACGGCGGCCGAAAGCCACTCCGGCCATCAGTACCGGTGTGGCGTATCCAACGGAAAAGGTACGACTTATACAAAAGAAGCGACCGTAACGGTGGTGCCGAAGATCACTTCGCAGCCAGTCAGTCAGGAAGTGGCAGAAGGTCAGAAGGCTGTTTTCAAGGTATCTGCTAAAGGATCTAATCTGAAATATCAGTGGTATTACCGCAACTCCGCTTCTGATGCATGGAATAAGTGCACAGGAACCGGCTATAATACGAATACCTTCAGTTTTGTGGCAAATCCCGGTCACAGCGGCCATCAGTACCGGTGTGAGATATCCAACAGCAACGGTAAAGTATATACAAATGCCGTAACGGTTACGGTTACGAAAAAACCGGTCATTACGACTCAGCCGGTCAGCGTAAAGACTATCCTTGGCTATAACGTGAAATTTACGGTCAAGGCGGCCGGGGAAGGTATCAGCTATCAATGGTATTACAGGAATTCATCCAGCGACAGCTGGACAGCCAGCACAGCGTCCAGCGGAAAAACCGCTGCTTTCAGCTTTACGGCTGAACAGGGCCATTCCGGCCATCAGTACCGCTGCAAACTGACCAACAGTTATGGTACAGTTTATACTGATATAGTAACTGTTACCGTGACCAGTGTGGTCAGCTCGGATATGATGACTGCCGCCTCATCTTCGACAGCGGCAGAAACCACCAGGAAATCCAAAAAGGGAATCCAGATGGCGTATGCCTACACTACCATGCAGGGACAGTGGTTTAATGGCGAGTCCAAGTACACGAACCGGTACAATGTGGAAAATGTCTATTTCCATCTGAATGTCACTAATCTGGTCACGACCTCTTCATATTACGGTGAAGAGCTGTATACAAAAGATGGGACGACCTATTATTACGATTCATACCGGGCAGAGTCCATTCGAGGAGATTTATTCAAACAATATGGCGGAAGGACGGTTACCGTAGTCTTAGTTTCTTCTGCTTCTATCCCCGGCCTGACTTATGAGACGACGGATTCTTCTAATTACTATGCCTTGAATACCTGGGACAGTACAGCTGTGAAGAATGTTCAGGCCTTGCTAAATCTTATCGCAGAGGATATGGGCAGCTATGTAGATTACTGGTGTATAGGTAATGAAGTAGACATGCCCATCCATTACAATTATATGGGTCAGAATGTGTCTTTAAGCACGTATGCCTCCCGTTATACGAAGCTTCTGAAAATGGTCTATGATACCATGAAGAAGAAGAACAGCAGTGTAGCTGTGCTGGTGCCTCTGGACCAGGGATGGACGCATTCGGGAAACGGCCATTATTCTTCCAAAGCTTTGCTGGAGCAGATCAATTCAAATTCTCAGTCTGCCAATGTAAACTGGGGTGTGGCACTGCATCCTTACGCATTTAACCTGAAAAACGCGGACTGGTGGAATGACACTAAGGATCACGGCGGTTCAGTCAATACGTCGGTCAACACAGATATGTATACCATGGCCAATATTGAAGTGGTCACCAAATACATTGCCGACAACTTTAAATACAATGGTAAACGCCGCCCGATCCTGGTTACAGAGGTAGGTTTTAACGCCTATACTGATGGCAGTTATAATGAGAATATGCAGGCAGCAGCCATCGCCTATGCCTACTATAAAGCAGAAAACGATCCGAATATAGATCTTTTCATCTACAATGCACTGAATGACAGCTGGGATCCTTCCTATAATTTCGGTCTTTCAAAGACAGATGGTACGGAACGCCTGGCCATGAAAGTGTTCTGCTGGATGGATGTGTACAATGTAGGAAGTACGGTCACGAACCCGCTTTTATCTACATTAGGTGCGTCATCCTGGACAGCTTTGCTGCCGTCTCTCAATATGAATAATTTCAGACGGCAATGTTATCTCGGAGCCACTGAAACTTATACGGATTATGACGGAGAAGTGCTTCAGAAAGGCAGGTTCTTATATCTGAAAGGGATGGTAAGTAATTACACCGGCGTGGTCAAATGCGGCAGTACTTATTATTACGCTGAGGAAGGATTTGTGGACAGCACCTATACGGGTACCGTTTCCCTTAACGGGCACAAATACTATGTTTCCAACGGGGTAGTCCGTTATCGTGTTTCATGATGAAAAAGTGAGAACCAAGAAAATTGATCCGGCATAGTTTTTACCGGAAAGCAAGGACCAGTCTGGCAAACAGGGGACTGGTCCTTGCTTTTTTATATTTTTCAGTTGAATTTCTGCAGGATGCAGGGTATAGTAGACACTAAGAAAAACTGGTTTGCCAGTCGTATACAGCGGAGGTTTCAGACATGAAAAAAATCATAAGATATTTGTTTTTGAGCCTGTTATTGATCATGCCCCTGTGCACTGTCGATGTGTCAGCATCAGGAAAGACAGAGATGATCAGGGAAGATATTTCTGAGGTGCATGATGTCTATGTAGAGCCTATCTACAGGGATGTTGTCACAGAAGAAATGCTGGAAGCCCATGCGCTAAAGCTGAAGCAGAAAAGAGCTGAAGCAGGCCTGGATTCTACAGAGTCTGATGGTACGGAATATTGCGCAAATATCAATGAGGCTATATCCTATGTCAGACAGCAGCTGGTGGCAAGAAATGAAGAAACAGAGTTCCTGTTTCCCATCTCAGAATATACAAGTACGACTTTTAAAGATATTTATTATCAGGCTGTGGCCCATTCAGAAAGCTGTAAAGGCTGGGAAGGGGACTCTTTGCGCTACACTACCGGCGGGTTCAGCGCTTCCGGAAGCTTCCAGTACAGTGATTCCGGTGTCTCCTGTTATCGCATGAGTTATACTTTCAAATTATATACAACAGCGGCAGACGAGAAATTGCTGACACAGGATATCAATGCTGCTTTGAAGTCGCTGAATCTCAGCGGGAAGTCTGAACTCGAGAAGATCCGGGCCATCCATGATTATATCTGCGATCATGTTGAGTATGATTATGAGCATTTAGGAAATAACAGTTATAAATATCAGTTTACATCCTTTGCAGCCCTTCATAATGGGACCGCGGTCTGCCAGGGTTATGCTACTCTGTTTTACCGGATGGCAAAGGAATCAGGCCTTTCTGTCCGCGTAGTGACCAGTGACACCCATGCCTGGAATATCGTCAGAAAAGGGAATCTGTATTATAATCTGGATACGACCTGGGATGATCAGAGCTCTTATATATCGAATGGCTGGTTTATGAAAGGGGACCGGGAAATATTGGATGATTCCCATGCCCGTGAGCAGGAATTCTGCACCGATGCTTTCTATGCTTCTTACCCCATGGTATCTGATCCGGCACTAAACGCAGCAAACCAGACTGCTTCATTTACATCGACAGATGGAAGTACAAAGAGCTCAGCGGCTAATGGCAAGGGTAAAATCCTGGTCTTCGGAAAATTCGACGGTGAATATTGGGAAAAAGCTTTTGTAAGTGCCCTCACTTCCGGGAATATTTCTGACTTGGATTTTTACATCATCGACTGTGCGGGCTTAACGAAGGATGATCTGAAGGATCTAAAAGACTCCGTCAGTCTTAACGGGTCTGTCTGGTGTTATGATACGGAACAGACTGTAAAACAGACAGTCAGTTCATATCTGAATGCAGGAGGATTCAGCGGAAGCTATTATTATCCGGTCATCGCTTATATTGATAAAAACAATAATCTGCAGCACTTTACCACAGGCTATATTGAGCCTGAACGTTTCCGGCTGTATGTGGATACCTATATCGGAGGCACGAAACCTTCCATCAAAACTCAGCCTCAGGATGTGACGGTCGCCATCGATAGTACGGTGAAGCTGACAGTAGCCGCCAGTGGATCCAGCCTGACTTATCAGTGGCAGTACCGGAATTCTTCCTCTGATTCCTGGAAGAACAGCACTATGGCCTGTGCAAAAACGGACACCTTCACCTTTACCGCAGCGGAAAGTCATTCCGGGCATCAGTACCGCTGCACTATATCCAATGCTAACGGGACAGTTACCACGAGAACCGCAACTGTGACGGTAAGACCGCGGATTACAACTCAGCCGGCTGAAAAAGTTTCAGTGACAGAAGGGGGAACAGTGAAGCTGACTGTGGCCGCTAAGGGAACGAACCTGAAGTATCAGTGGCAGTACCGGAATTCTTCTACAGATACATGGAAGAACAGCACCATGGACTGCGCAAAGACCACAACTTTCAGTTTCACTGCGGCAGTGAACCACTCTGGTCATCAGTATCGCTGCGGTGTCTCCAATGGAAAAGGAACGACCTATACAAAAACCATAACCGTAACCGTGACACCGAAGATCACGAAACAGCCGAGCACCAGTGTGACAGTGGCCCTGGGAAATACGGTAAAACTGGTGACAGCAGCCACAGGAACGAATGTGACCTATCAGTGGCAGTACCGGAATTCTTCCACAGATACATGGAAAAACAGCACCATGGCCTGTGCGAAGACCACGACCTTCAGCTTCACGGCAGCGGAAAATCACTCCGGCCATCAGTACCGCTGTGCGATATCCAACGGGAAAGGCACAGCTTATACAAATACCACGACAGTAACCGTGACACCGAAGATCACGACACAGCCGGCTTACGCATCTGTGGCTGTTGACTGCATGGCGAAATTCACTGTCGCGGCCGAAGGGACGAACCTGACCTATCAGTGGCAGTACCGGAATTCTTCTTCGGACACCTGGAAGAACAGTACCATGGCCTGTGCGAAGACGGACACCTTCACCTTCAAAGTTGCCGAAAGCCATTCAGGGCATCAGTATCGGTGCGTGATCTCTAATGGCAAAGGTAAGGCTTATTCGAATGCTGCGACAGTTACCGTGAGACCGCTGATCACGACCCAGCCGAAAGATACGACCGTATCAAAGGGTGCCACAGTGAAGCTTACGGTGGAAGCAAAAGGAACGAACCTGACCTATCAGTGGCAGTACCGGAACTCCTCTACAGACAGCTGGAAGAACAGTACCATGGCCTGCGCGAAGACGAATACCTTCAGCTTCACCGCAGCAGCCAGCCACTCCGGACATCAGTACCGGTGCGCAGTATCAAACGGGAAAGGAACAACCTATACAAAGACTGCGGCAGTTACAGTAAAATAAACTCTGAAATATCAGTTCCAACCCTTTTTATTTGATATTTAGAAGAAGGGCTGATATTGACGCTTTGGGAAAAATATGTTATACTGCAGGTACATTTGATAAGGGAGAAATAACCATGGATAAGTTAGTAAAAAAAGTCGTCGGTAAAGAAGTCCAGAAGCAGGTGAAAAAAGCTTACGAAGGCCATAAACAGCTGATCCTCATCATTCTTGCCTGTCTTTCAGCACTGATCATAGCAGGAATCGTGGCACTGGTCATTATCAAGCTTACGAAACCAGCGGAAGTTGAAGAATTTGAAGATGATTTTGAAGAAGAAGAGGAGGATCCTGAAGAGGATTTCTTCGTAGACGAAGAGTAAAGACATCAGGCAGTGAGACCTGAGATTTGAAATCAGACGGGGCATTCTGAATTCAGAAGGCCCTGTTTTCTTTCAAGAGAAAGGAATATGGAACTATGAAGAAAGGTCAGATTTACCAAGGGGTGGCCGGGGACATCAAATTCCCGAATCGGACCGTAGTAACCACGGAAGAGGGTGAAGTCTGCATCGTACCGAATGCGATCACCGGACAGAAAGTCGAATTCCGCGTGACAAAATCAAGGAATAATAAGTATGAAGGCCAGCTTTTGCAGGTCCTGGAACGTTCAGAAATAGAAACGGCCAGGGATGTCTGTCCGCATTTCGGTATCTGCGGCGGCTGTCTGTATCAGAGCATCCCCTACATCCAGCAGCTGAGGATCAAGGAATTCCAGGTGCGGCAGCTTCTGGACGATGTTCAGCCGGTCTATAAGTGGGAGGGTATCAAAGCCAGTCCCAGCCAATACGCCTACAGGAATAAAATGGAATATTCCTTCGGCAATGAAACGGTTGATGGCCCGCTTACTGTGGGTCTGCACCGCAGGAACGGTTTTTATGACATCGTCCCGGTGAAGGATTGCCGGATCGTGGATGATGATTTCCGCCAGATCCTGACCATCACGCAGATGTATTTCCGGGCGCTGAATGTACCTTTTTATCATAAACTGAAACATACCGGCATCCTGCGCCATCTCCTGGTCAGGAAGGGATTGAAGACCGGTGAGATCATGGTGGGTCTGGTGACCACATCAGATGGACTGGAACTTTCCGGTTATGTAGAAACATTGACATCTCTGAACTTACAGGGAAAGATCGTTTCCCTCCTTCACATGATCAATGATAATCCGGCGGACATGGTCCAGGCGGACCGGATGGAGATCCTTTATGGTACTGACCATATCTATGAGGAGATGTTTGACCTGCGGTTTAAGATCACTCCGTTTTCTTTTTTCCAGACAAATACCTACGGGGCAGAAGTGATCTATAATACGGTCCGCAACTATCTGGGCAGTACGAATGATACAAAGGTGTATGATCTTTATTCCGGCACCGGGACTATTGCCCAGGTCCTTTCGCCGGCCGCGAAGAAAGTGATCGGTGTAGAGATCGTGGAGGAAGCGGTGGAGGCTGCCAGGGAAAATACCCGGATGAATGGCCTCACAAACTGTGAATTCTTATGCGGCGATGTACTGAAAGTGATCGATGAGATCGAAGAGAAGCCGGATATGATCATTCTGGATCCGCCCAGAGAAGGCATAGCACCGAAAGCACTGACAAAGATCATTTCCTATGGCGTGGACAGGATCGTCTACATCTCTTGTAAACCCACCAGCCTGGCCAGGGACTTAAAAGCCTTTCTGGAAGCCGGATATGTGATGGAACGTGCCTGTGCCGTGGATATGTTCGTGGGTACGCAGAACATCGAAGTGATCGCCCAGCTGACTAAAAATGATACAGTACTTGAATAAAAATCATAGGAAAAGGTAAGAAAAAACATGGATCATCAACATGGAACGCTGCTGATCTCGGCTGCAGATCAGAAAAAAATATTCTCAAATGGATATGCGGATGCAATTCAGGTCGTCGAAGATAGTCTGAAAAAAAGAGTGGCGGGCGATGTTTTTCTGCCTGATAAGGTTTCGGTCGTTTTTGATGAAGCCACACAGAACCGTATTAATTGTATGCCCGGCGCTTTGCTTCCGGATAAGCTCTATGGTGTAAAATGGGTGGCAGTTTTTCCTGAAAACCCGAAAAAGGGATACAGGAATGTAACAGGGACTATCATCCTTTCTGAATTAGAATATGGCCATACATTGTCAGTCATGGATGCGGGCTATCTGACAGATATCAGGACAGCGGCAGTCGGAGCGACTGCAGCTAAATATCTGTCACGGGAAAATTCTGAGACTATCGGGTTTATCGGAGCCGGACAGCAGGCCAGAAGACATCTGGACCTGGTGAAGATAGCTAGACCGGGGCTGAAGAAATGTTATGTTTCCTCCCGGACAGATAAGACAGTGAGTGCCTTTATCGAAGAAGAAAAACAGCTGCATCCGGATATGGAGTTCATCTCCTGCGGAAATGATTATGAAGCAGCGGTAAAGGATGCTGATATCATAGTTACGGCTATCAGCGGACAGGAAGATGTTCTTAAGGCGAAGTGGATCAGGAAAGGCACTTTTTATATCCATGTAGCCGGCTGGGAAGATGAATATGCGGTGCCTGAAAAGGCTTCAAAAATCGTCTGTGACGACTGGGAGTGTATTAAACACAGGACACAGACCATCAGCCGTATGTTCAAAGAAGGCCTGCTTAAGGATGCCGATATCTATGGCAACCTGGAAGAGATCGTCTCCGGGCAGAAACCAGGGCGAGAAAATGATGATGAATTCATTTATTTCTGCTCCGTGGGCCTGGCATTTATAGACGTCTCTTTCGCAAAATATATGTATGAGAAGTGCCAGGAAAACGGACTGGGGTACAGATTTGATTTTTTTGACGGATCATGCTGTTTTTAATGATTCAGGAACTATGATGAAAGTGAGAATGTGAATGAGTTCATTAGTAGGGAAAAAGCTGTTATTACTTGGCGGGATCAATCATGCCATTGACATCATTACGGCTGCACAGGAAATGGGTGTGACCGTTTACGTGACTGATTATAACGAGAATACTCCTGCAAAAAAAGTGGCGGATAAAGCCTTTAATGTCAGCACAGTGGATATCGATGCCCTGGAAAAACTGTGCAGAGAAGAGGGCATCGATGGTATCATAACCGGTTTTATCGATTCGATGCTTCCCTATGCGCAGCAGATCTGTGAACGTATGGGATTCCCTTTCTGGGCGACCCAGGAACAGGTGGATATCTGCATCAACAAGGATAAGTTTAAGGAAGCCTGCCGGAAATACGGTGTTCCCGTGATCAAGGAGTATGATCTGGCTGATGCAGCAGGGATGATCGATGAAGAAAAGATAAAAACGGTCAGTTATCCGGTATTAGTGAAGCCCGTCGATAACAGCGGAAGCAGGGGTATTTTTGTCTGTCATGATGAAAAGGAATTAAGAGAACGTTATAAAGAAGCACAGTCGTTCTCGAAGAGCGGAAAGATCCTGGTCGAACAGTATGTGGAAGGTCAGCATGTCAATATGTACTATACCCTTTCCGGCGGCAATGTTATATTGTCTGCCATGGCTGACAGGTATGTGGATTATCTGGACGGGAGCTCGGCCCCCCTTCCGGTCTTACTGGTACACCCTTCCAGGTATCTTTCGGATTATGAGGCAGATACTGATAAAAAAGTCAGAAATATGTTCAAGGCACTGGGCATGGAGAACGGAGTCGCTTTTGTACAGGGTTTCCATTGCAGCGACGGTTCTTTTGTGATCTATGAGATGGGCTACCGCCTGAACGGCGGCGGAACTTATGCTGTCATCAAGGCCTGCCAGGGATTTGACCAGCTGAAGAGCCTGATCCATTTTTCACTTACCGGGGAAATGGGTGATGAGGCACTGCTGTTAAAGACTGCGCCTGAATATGAAACATTTGGCGTTAATTATATCGTCTCTGCAAAAATAGAAGGTGAGATCGCAGATATTGAAGGGTTGGACAAAGTCCGCAGCCTGGACAATGTATGCCATATAACCCAGACTCATTTTGCAGGGGAGAGGCTTAGAGGCAAAGGAGGATCCGCTCAGATCATAGCCTATGTTCTGTTCACAGCAGACAGCCAGGAGGAGATCGATTCTACTGTAGAGTATATTAAAAAGACGGTAAAGATCACCGTAAAGCCCGAATAAAAACAGAGCTTCTGTTCACCGGAAGGATCATGATGCCATGAAGTGCAGTACTTCAAAATGTATGCGTCATATGCCCGGATATACTTTTTTAGTAGACAGAACAGGGCTGATTGTGGTATAATACTCTGAGATTATGATTAAGACTCTCAGTTTTTACGGGTCGTCATTACAAACCGGAGGTCATATGAACCAGGACAATAGAGAGAGAGAAAAAAACATCTACTTAAGGGATATGTTCTTTTATGTCTTGAATAAGTGGAAACTGTTGCTTATACTGGTTTTGATCGGTGCTATCCTTGGCGGAGCAGTTTCTGTCATGAAAATGTCAGAAAACTCACTTGAATCTCAGAAGAAAAGGATAGATGCCCTTGTAAAATCTCAGGTCTCCTTTGAGAATATAGATCTGGAAAAAGTGAGACAGTATAATGATTCAGTAACAGATTATAATAATGCTGTTGCTACAGAGCAGAATTCTAACCGTCTGAAGATCGGAACGAAAGTATGGGTGGGCACTCATACTTATTTCCTGACCCTTTCCCAGGAAAATATCAACTTAGTCAACGCTTATATTACAGGTATCTTAAGCAGAGATGATAACCTGCAGATGCTATATGATAATTCCGGTACTGACTGGACTTATGATGAATTTGCCACGACTGTATCCATAAGCTTTAAAGCCTATGAAGCCGTGACGACTGTTACCGGCGAGATCAATCCGGTCAGAAATGCTACAGTAACGGTACGTGCCTGGGCAGAAGATCAGGATGATGCGGTGGATCTGTTAAATCAGCTGAATGATCTGTATAACCAGAGTACTTATAACCTGGAGCTTATGTATCCCGGCAGCTTTTCTTCTGAAAGGATCACTGCTACGATGCGGAACAGCACGGTTTCGACTCTGACTTCATTAAGAGACAGCCTGAGAGAAAAACGTGTCACCGCTTATAATAACATGACAAAACTTGGGAAAAATCTCAGCGATAATGAGATGCTTTACTATAACATCTATTACAATGATGATTATAATCCCTCTGGCGCCTTTCCTAAAAAATGGCCGGTCGCCTTTGCCGCAGTGCTCCTGATAGCCGGTATCATTTTCTTCTGTATAAGATATCTGCTGGATTCCAGTATTAAAAATGAGAATGATATCGGTCAGATATATGGCTTTAATACCCTGGCGATCATGGCCAGAGTGAGAAAGAAAACAAAAGGGCCGGCAGCGCTGATCCAGCGGTGGGATAACAAAGGGAAGGCTCCCATCAATAACAAGGAATACTTGAAAATGTCACTTCAGACATTGGATATCCGGAGAGGTGTCGTGTCTGGTGATGTAAATGATGCTACGATCTCCCGGCTGGCTGCGACTATTGCAGAATCAGATCCCAGATTTATTGAAGCAGGCAGTCTTTCAGTAGATCCGGAAGCACAGATCAAAGTTAAAAATGCCGATGGCGTTGTGTTCATCGTACGCCTCTGGTACACAAAAACCTATGATTTCGAACGGGACATTGAAGTGGCCAGAAACCTGGACTCCGCTGTCCTGGGTGTCATAGTGATAAGATAACGTACAGGATCGTTACGGAAAAATGGACAAAAAATTAATCGTAATAGAGGGATTAGATGGCTCCGGAAAAGCAACACAGGCAAAGTTGCTTTCTGAAGCCCTTTCTCCATGTTTAAAAGTAAGACAGGTATCTTTTCCGGATTATGAAAGTGACAGCAGTGCTTTAGTCAAAATGTATCTGCGGGGCGACTTTGGAAATAAACCGGATGATGTTAATGCATACGCGGCCAGCAGTTTTTTTGCCGTCGATCGTTATGCGTCTTTTAAGAGAGACTGGATCAAAGACTGGGAAGAAGGTGTCATTATATCTGACCGATATACGACCAGTAACGCGATCCACCAGTGCAGCAAACTCCCGAAAGAACAGTGGGATGAGTATCTGGACTGGCTTTTTGGCTTTGAGTATGACAGGCTGGGGATTCCTGCTCCTGACCTGGTGATCTATCTGAAAGTGGATCCGGAAGTCAGCCAGGATCTCCTTAAAGTACGGTATCAGGGAGAAGATAAACGCGATATTCATGAAAAAGACATTGAATATCTAAGACGCTGCAGGGAAGCCGCGTCCTATTGCTGCGAAAAATTACACTGGTGTCCTGTAGAGTGTACGAAAGATGGCCAGATGCGTTCTATCGAAGAGATCCAGCAGGATGTCATGGCCTTGGTCGAAAAACTTGCTCAAAGGAACTCATAAAGTGAAGGAGTAAAGATGAAGATTCCGTTTGTTTCATTTCTGCCCATGGAAAAAGAGCTGGATGCAGAACTGCATGACGCTTTT
>CACZSO010000078.1 GCA_902783795.1 uncultured Eubacteriales bacterium | reverse complement strand
TTTGTCCGGAAAAATGCTCCGCTTCTCTACAATAATGAGCTCATGAGGGCAGCTGCTGCGGTATCGGAAGGATCTTTCCGTGAAGTCTATAATGTGGGCTATGGTGCCGAATGGACCGTAGAACTTTCAAAAGCTTGACAAACATGCTGTAAAAGCGTATGGTATATACATCCTAAAAACAAGGGGGATCCTTTATGAAAAAGTTGTTTGATTTCAAAACAAAAACTATCGTTGCCACCGGTATCGGTGCAGCCCTTTTTACCCTGCTCTTCATGTACGTGAAGGTACCCACGGGTATTCCGGAGACCTCCGTCCAGACAGCCTACGGCATCGGTGCTTTCTTTGCCGCCCTGTTTGGCCCCATCGCAGGTTTCCTGATCGCCTTCATCGGCCATGCCATTTCCGACGCTGTCCAGTATGGCTCACCCTGGTGGAGCTGGGTCGTAGCTTCCGGTATAGCCTGTTTCATCACCGGCTTCGTTTATCCGCGGCTTAAGGTAGATGAAGGCAAGTTCACCTGGAAAGACGCAGTGCTCTTTAACGTGATCCAGATCATTGCCAATGTCATTGCCTGGATCGTGGTCGCTCCGGTGCTGGACATTGTCATTTACGGCGAACCCGCAAATCTGGTCTTCACCCAGGGCGCTGTAGCTGCTTTATCCAATGCTGTTTCCATGGGCGTGATCGGTACGCTGCTGCTTCTGCTGTATGCGAAAATCCGTCCCGGCCAGGGTACATTGACAAAAGAATGATCATTACCTATTCCGAAAAAGGATGGGGCCCGCCGACGGCGGGCCCCATCCTTTTTTTTACGGCAGCCGGTTTCCGGCGGCCAGATAGATCTCGTACCATTCTTTCCTGGTAAGGGTAATGTCTGCTGCGCGGGCGGAATCCCGGATTCGCTCAGGCTTTAAAGATTACTATACCTTTACCAGATAGTGGGTTCATCTTCTGTTCTGTACGTCAGTGCTTTTTCCACATATCCTTCCCTGGTGAGTGCCACATCCAGGGAATACTCTCCGGAGCGCCAGAAACATACATGCAGATACCAACCTTTTGTATCTACGATCAATGGTTCTCCCGGAACACCCCAGGCCTTTTCCAGTTCTTCATAGGAAAAGCCGGTGAGTTTGTCTGTGATATCTTTCACCTGGGCAAAGCTATACACTCCTTTAGTCAGGGACTCTATATCCGGAACGGTCCTCTCTGTTAGGGATGTATCTTCAGATACCGTTTCCGTCATTTCTCCGGAAGCTATTTCTGATTCTGATATCATCTCAGGATCCTCTGCTTCAGCCATCTGTTCCCATATCGTCCAAAGGGTATCATAGCCGGCGTCCTCCTCTATGACCGGGAAGAAAGCGTGCTGCCGCCAGTTCTGATCCTGACAGACCACGGCCATCCCTCTCCTGTTCTTAAAGAATACATATGTGTTTTGAGGACTGTTCTGCCAGGATCCGTAACTCCATCTGGCCGGGTCGTCATATTCGAAAACGATACGGGAGAGGTCTTTCATCCCCTCTTCGTCGATTTCATCGACCATGGTCAGCTGCACCAGAGGATGCCCGAAGGCTGTATCTCCGGCATTCCAGCATTTTTCGATCACCGGGTAAACCAGATCATATAAGGTATCCTCTTTATTATAGACATATTCCCGGTCCTGCCAGTAAACATGGATCCTGTCCGGTTTTTTTAAGGATCTGTCATCCGTATTCTTTGACATGGAAGCCTCGGATACAGCTGTTTCAGTATTACCGGTTTCTGTCTGGACCACTTCCCCAGTATTCCCCGGGGCTTTGTTCTCACGGCGGGAAACGATCCGCGCTCCTATCAGGATCAGCAGGATCACGGCTGCCACGGAAGCCAGCACCACCGGGATGCGCATGCCCTTTCTGTAAACACGGCCGCGGTAGGCATCGGCTCTTTGCAGAAGATCCTCATCCAGGCCGTTCATGGCTTTTATAAGATCATCGGATTTCATAAGGTGAATCCCTCCTTTTCCAGATATTCCTTCAACTTTTTCCTTATCCGGAACAATAAAGATTTCAATCTGGCCTCACTCATGCGCAGGCTGCGTGCAATATCTTTCACCGAATCTGCGTAGTAATATCGTCCGACAAAAGCAGCGATACTTTCTTCCGGCAATGTATGTAAGAAGCGGCTGATCGCTTCGGACAGCAGATGATGATCTACAGCCTCCTCCGTGGTCTCCGCTGAAGAAATGCATTCATCCAGTTCAGAAAGGGACAATGTCATTTCGCTGTCTCTTCGTTTTTTGCGGTTTCGATAACGGTAGACATCGTATGCGTCTTCGCGGACGATCTTCGACAGATAGGATGCCAGTTTCTCCGGCCGGTCATCCGGCATGGAGCACCAGGCCTTAAAATACGTATCATTCACACATTCGCGGCTGTCCTCTTCATCATTCAGGATATTCTGGGCGATCTTAAAGAGATAGGCGCCGTATTTCTGCTCAGTTTCACGGATCGCCTGCTCGTCCCTCTTCCAGTACAGATCCACGATCTCACGGTCTTCCACAGGCTCACCTCCTCTTTCTGTCTGTTTCAGGTCTCGAAGCTTCTTACCTTATATGCCGATGTTTTTTCTGTTTGGTTGCATGAAGGGATGGTTTTTTTGATCTTATCTATGTAAGAAACAGGCCTGCTTATCTGCAGGCCTGTTTCTTACTGGCTCAAAGTTAATCTTCCGGGATCGCAGGGTACAGAAGATCCCACACCGCATCCAGTACCATCTGGGTATTCGTGGAATGCTCTGTGATGATGAGCAAAGCGTCCTTTTTCGGCATAGCTATGCCGAACTGACCGTACATTCCGTCGGCCCGGAATACGCCTTCCGGCTGGCAGATCCAGTACTGGAAGCAATAGCCCATACTCCAGTCCGGTGTCCTTCTGCCGGGATTATAAATGGTATTCGCTGTTTCGATCTGCTTAGCCGTGGCCAGATCAAACCATTCTTCGTTAAGCAGCTGTTCTCCCTGCCATTTTCCGCGGTCCAGCACAAACTGCATGAAACGGGCCATATCCTCGGTCCTCAGCTTATAACCGGCACCGCCCATCTCTGTCCCATCGGGAAGGACACGCATCTCGATCTCACCGATCCCCAGGGGATCCAGCAGGCGCGGGCGTAAGTAGGCCGTCAGCTGCTCTCCGGTCTTTTCTGCCAGGATGGCGCAAAGCATATTCGTACCATCCGTATTATACTGGAACATCGTCCCCGGCTCATATTTGAATTCATGAGCCAGGAAATCCCCGATCCAGTCCTCTTTATTATGCCAGTCCGGTTCTGTCTCATGACCGCAGCTCATGGTCAGAAGATCCCGGACCGTGCATTTTTCCAGATTTTCCGAAACTGTCTCCGGCAGCTTATCCGGGAAGATATCTATCAGCTTATCGCTAAGCTTCAGGCTCCCCTCCTGCACCGCAAAACCGATGGCGGTGGATGTCAGACTCTTGGAGAAGGACCACATACTGTGCAGGCTTTCCGGTGTCTCCGGCGCCCACCACTTTTCAAAACAGACCTTGCCATGCCGTAAAAGCATGACACTGTGAGTCTCGTTCTCTTCCTCTTCCAGTTTGTTTAAAAATGCCTCTATGGCTTCTGTGGGGATTCCCACACTCTCTGGGCTCACCCGTTCAAATTCAAACCGCATCATTTCCTCCTGATCAAATTTTCTATACCGGATCAAAGTCTTTACCGGCACTTTTTCCGTCTTTTTCGTTCTTAACTATAGCCTAATCCACAGCGCTTTTCAATAACCTTTTGAGGGAATAAAGGGCATTGACAGGAGGGCTGTAAAGGCTTATCCTTTTACTGATACCGGGAAATTCAGATCAGGCTGAAACCCTTTCATCCGGACATTGGTCTATAGTAGTAACAAAACCTTTATACAGGAGGAAAGTCATGAATACTTTGAAAAAAACAGTATCTGCACTGACCGTTTCTTTGTTTATGTTATTGTCCGTTTTTTCCGTCGTTTCCGCCGATGTTATCTACACGCCGGATCTGAAAGACGGCGCTTACCTGGACGATGTTTCCTATAGTTATAATCCATACATTTATAAAGTAAGGGCTGCAGATGGAAAGAGCGCCCAGCTCTACAAAACACCCCTTGATAAAAACAGCAGCGGCAGTATTGAAGACGGTACCGTTTTCCACTCAAATACGACTTATGAAAAAGACGGCTTCTGGGTCTATTACGAGAATCGGGAAGACGGAGATGTCAGCGAAAGCGGCTGGATCAGAGGAACAGAAGTGGCCCGTCAGTATGACTCGGATCTTTTCAAAGAAGACTATGCAAAGGATATCAAGGAAGCTGACGAAGGATTACTCTCTTTTAAGGATCTGAAAGAGATCGTCCTGTACCTCTACCCCACCGGTCCGGAGAAAGGGAAACTGGACGTAGTATCTGACGATGAAAATCTTTCCTTCACTCAGATCTACACAGATCCTTCCGGAAACGAATGGGCGTATGTGGGATATTATATGGGTTCCTGGAATGCCTGGGTCTGCCTCTCACATCCTGATCTTCACTACGATGAACTCCATGCCTTAAGTAAGGATATGGTCATAGAGACCCGGGAAGAGACCTATGCTGATAAATCACAGTTTCAGGCACTTCCTGCCGATGATACGACAAAAGCATCAGATGAACCGGCCACGATTCAGGAAAACTCTCTGACACCGGCCACGACCCAGAAAAACTCTCTGACTCCCACCACCATCCCGGACACAACAAAGCCCTCCGGCACAGACACAAAAACCAGTACCATCCCGGCCATCGCAGCTTCTGTCGGCGGCGTCTGCGTCCTCACGGCTGCTGTCCTCCTGCTGCTGAAGAAGAAACGCGGATAAACATCGGCCCTTACTCTTCCTTGACCGACTTCCTGCCCGTGTGCTATAATCAGTACAGAAATGGAGGAATCGTCTATGAAAAAGATCCTGATCCTGCTGGCGGTCACCGTCTGCTGCTTTATACCGGTACTTACAGGCTGCGGCAAAAATGCAAAGATCAGCCGCCAATATGCTGATAAATATCTGGAAACTCTGACTCAGAAGACCCGGGATACACTTTTGATCAAAGGTGAAGCCATCCATGCTTCCCGTTCATCTGACTGGATGTATACCGTAAACTCTGAAGCCTATAAAGATACCTTTACAGTTTGTGTACATTTTGCCGATGAGGATCCTAAGGCGGAGCCTCAGGTCTATGATGATTATTATATCCTTTCCGCCGCGGAAAGTGCAGAAAAAGAAGTGAATGACCTTTTCCGGCAGGTGACCGGGGACGAAGGTCTGACCATGAAGGTGAACCTCCATAAATACTATACACAAGACAGTTCCATGAAACCGGATACGACACTGACTGATCTGTTTACCCCGGATCTGGGCATTATGTTTTTGGATATCTACACCGCTAAGACTTCTTCCGGCAGTAATCTTTCTGAGGAAACTGTTGACCAGCTGATCAGGGCTCTGTTAGACAAGGGATGGTATTCCGTACTCTATCCCTACGCCTCTGATTCTGTCTGGTTTGAAGTGGCACCGAACGGGACCTGGAAGACCGTACGCACCGGCGCGGATAACGGCGCCCTGCTGGAACGGACAGAGTATGAATTGAAATAACCTGATATGAAGAAGCCCCGGCCATCTGGCCGGGGCTTCTTCATGTTTACCTGTTTTTCTTAAATAAAGTTCCTTTGTACTTTTTCAGAACATTGTAAAGGATCCATCCCAGGACTGTACAGGAGATCAGTTCCCCGGCTCCCACGGTAAGGACCAGATACCAGTAAGCATCCGGCACTTCATAAGCATAGATCAAGATGATGGGGATGATCAGGCCGTTTAAAATAACCGGCGGTAAAGTGCCTAAAAAAGGTGTCTTCCTGAGCATGCGCGTACAGACTGCTGCGGTAAGCGTCACCAGGCTTCCGAAAACCACATCCCAGATCACAGCGCCGGTGAGCAGATTCGCCAGCAGGCAGCCAATATACAGGCCGGGAATAGCGGCCGGTGTAAAAATAGGCAGAATACATAAGGCTTCGGAAAATCTCACCTGGATCACGCCGGAAGAAAGGCCCAGCGCAGAGGCAATGAAGGTCAGGACCACATAGAAAGCTGCAATAAGTGCAGCCTGGGGCAGAAAGGCTGTATTTTTGTTTTTCATGTTCTTTTTTTGCAGAGCGCTGTAAAACACCGCTTTGCTTTTTCTCCTTAGTTTTGTTTTAAATAGTGATGCCCTAGGCATCCTATTCAAGCGGGTTTTGCCAAGTACCGCTTCGCTTAAAGTCAGCTTTGCCATTATAGCATAAAAAAGATAAAATGCAAGGGGAAATAACTGCCAAAGCCTGCTCTGTCCATTTCCACGTTTTTCTTGCATTTTTCCCGGTTCTGCCTTATGATTAAGAAAACGTCCATATGAGGGCAGCAGGTTAAGAGTTAAAACATAGCAAGCCTTTCTAAGGAGGTCATACGATGGATGAACAATATCGGGAAGCTTTAATAAAATACGAGGAAAAGCAGCTTTTATATACCCGGATCCGCACCGGGGCGGTGCTTTTCATCGCCCTGCTTCTCATCATCTCGTTTTTCAGTATGTCGAAGACCATGCGGGATATGAAGACATTATCGAAAACGCTGGGGGAAAAGCTGGAGCAGGCAGATATGGACAAATTATCCCAGGCTGCCGAGTCCCTGAAGATCACTGCAGATGAACTGAAAAAGCTGAACATGGAAGACTTCAACAAAGCCGCTGAATCCTTTACAGAAGCGGTGGAGAAGCTGAAAGCTGTAGATATTGAAAATTTCAATGATGCCGCGGCGTCTTTCACAGATGCGGCAAAACTGCTGAAAGAAATAAATCTGGAAAGCTTT
>CACZSO010000077.1 GCA_902783795.1 uncultured Eubacteriales bacterium | reverse complement strand
CGGTTGATCGGTTTTATGAACCTTTACGATAATCCGGAGCAGGCAAAGAAGGCATCGCCACTGTACTATCTTTCTCAGGAGAAGGAGATTCCGCCGCTTCTTATTATACACGGAAACCGGGACCAACTGGTGTGTTATCAGCAGTCGGTTTCTTTGTATAAGAAAATGAGGGAATTAAATAAGGATGTGCGCATGATCTGCCTGGACGGGGCCTACCATGGGTTCGGCGGCTTCCAGAGCGATGAAGCCCTGGACATCGTAGACCGGTTTATTCGGGAGAAGATGGGATAAGGAAAAAGGCCGTTGTAAAAAGAAATGCGACGGTCTTTTTAAAGTGATTAACAGGATCATTCTATATAAGACAAACCCAGGATTTCTGAAAGAACCCGTAATTTGCATTCTTTTTTCCGGAATAAGCAAGAGAAGAAAGCGTAGCCAGCAGTGCTAAAGACTGGTATCGAGACTTTAGCACTGTCATTTGCATCCATTTCTCTGGAATAAACAAGTAAAGAAAATGTTGTGAGCAGTGCTTAAGAGAGGTTTCGTGACATTAACACTGCCATTTCACTCATTTTTCTTAAGTTTCGCTTGAAGCATCATGAAGTAAACAGAGCGTTGACTTTTGGTTCGTTTTCTGTTATAAACATTATCAGAAAAACAGGAGAGTTTATCACCGATGTGGAATAAAACCGTTAAGGTACAGCTGAATATCATGGAATGACCTCGGTTGTTTTATCGGGACGGAATTATTATGTACTGATGGGCCGTGGCATTTGACGTCATGGCTATTTTTTATCTTTCTAAAGAGCTGTGGCGTACAGTCACGGCTCTTTTATTATTTGAAAAGGAGAAATAATATGCTGCAAGATACGATATCTGCAAAAAAATATCTGTTTGATCCTGATGCGCATACGGAGCTTCGGCTGCAGAGAAACCGTGAGCGCGATGTGGTGCTGCTGTCAGGGGATATTGTTGAGAATAGCCGCTCGGATGTGGCGGGTGTGAGTGCCCGGGTTTACAGGGGCGGCCGTTATGGCTTTTCTTCTATGGCGGAATGCAGTGAAGAAGCAGCAGAACGGGTGCTGCGGGCTGCCTCGGAAAATGCAGCTTTTATGAACGCTCATTCACCTGCAGGAAAACCGGCGCTGCGGTCTATTACTGGCGGACGCATCATCTGCGATACTATAAACGATCCGGCGCAGCAGATCTATACGGATTTTATCCGTGAACTGGATAATTATATCGTGAAGCATTACCCGAAGCTTATCAGCCGCCAGCTCAATGCTACGGAAGATTCCATGGAGAAGCTGCTGGTGGTATCAGATGGTGTGGATGCCCATACAGTCCTGCCGCGGTCTTATATCTATATGACGCTGACCTCGGAAACGAAGGCCGGAATGCCGGTCAATGTTTTCCGCGCCTTCGGCGGAGAGGGGACGTTTGATGTGAACTTTACGGATCCTGCTGCATACTTCCCAGAGGTCGATAAGCTTTATGAGCGGCTGATGCAGAAGCGGGAGGGCGTATATGCTGATGCAGGCTTAAAGACTGTGATCTTAAGCGGTGAGCTGACCGGAATGCTGTCTCATGAGGCAGTCGGACATACGGTGGAAGCAGACCTGGTCCTGGGCGGAAGCGTGGCGGCACACATGCTGCACAAACAGGTAGCCAGCGAGCTCGTAACATTGTCTGATTTTGCACACACCGCCTTCGGTGAGCGCTGCCCATTGCCGGTATTCGTGGATGATGAAGGCACGCCTGCCAAAGATGTGACATTGATCAAAGACGGCATCCTGACCGGGTATATGAACAGTCGGGAGACTGCGCAGCGTTTCGGTATGGAACCCTGCGGCAACGCCCGGGCCTGGCTCTTCTCAGATGAGCCGCTGATCCGGATGCGCAATACTGCCATCCATCCCGGTAAGGATAAACTGGAAGATATGATCGCGTCTGTGGATGACGGATATTATCTGACGGCCACGGAAAACGGACAGGCGGATACCACCGGGGAATTCATGTTCGGCATAACCATGGGCTATGAGATCAAAAAAGGCAAACTGGGCCGGGCGATCTTAGATACCACCATTTCCGGTGTAGCGTTTGATATGCTGAAGACTGTCGATATGGTAGGTGACCAGGTTGAGTGGGAAAGTTTTGGCTTCTGCGGCAAAAAACAGCCTATGCCAGTGGGGTTGGGCGGCCCCGCACTTCGCTGCAAAGTTCTGATCGGAGGTAGATAAGATGGAAAAACTGGAAAGAATAGCGCAGTATCTGCTGGACACTGCAAAAGAAGCAGGCGCAGATAATGTTCTGTGCGTCGTAAATGAGACCGAAACGAATGAATTCAACATGCTGAACGGTGAATTTTCCCTGCTCAGGACCATGTTCGACCGGAGCGTGCAGCTCTCTCTGTTAATGGATCAGCGCAAGGGAACCATCACCGTCAACAGCTTTGAAAAAGAGGCCCTTCTTAAGGCAGTAGAAGACTGCATCGCTTCCGCAAAGAGCGCAGAGCCTGACGCTGCCTGGGAATTTGATCCTGAACCGCGGGATGAAAGTTTTACAGAAGGGACGCTTATCTGTGATAAAGAGAGACTTTTCGAGCGGACGCAGGAACTGGTGGACAATATCACGGAACGCCACCCAAAGATCATGATCGAAGAACTGTATACGGACCATCGGGCGGCACGCACGGTGCTGAAGACCAGCGCGGGTATTACCAGCCGTATCTCCGGCGGATGCTACAATATGTCTCTGACTTATTCCGCTCATGAAGGAGAGAAGGGGACGAATTTTTACTACGGGGACACAAAACTTTTATCCCTTGACAGACCCTTCATCGACTGCGGACTAATTGAATGGGAACTCGACGCCGTGGAACGTCAGCTGGACAGTGCGCCTTTAAGCGGGAAGTTTACCGGCACCGTGGTGCTGGCACCCAATGCGCTGGCAGACCTGGTGCTCGGGACTATGTCCTGGAACTTTTTATCAGATACGCCGCTCATAGACGGCACCAGCATCTGGAAGGATAAACTGGGCGAGTCTGTTGCGGATGAGAAGTTTACCTTATCCTTTGAGCCGTATGCGGCCGATGTGGTGGCTGGTGGCCGGTTTACCGAGGAGGGCTACCGCGCGGAGGATTTCGATGTGATCCGGGAGGGGAAACTTATTTCTTTCATGCTGTCGCAGTATGGCGCAAATAAGACAGGCGGTGTCCGGGCGGGCGTCAAAGGATACCTTCCTTTCCCGCATATCCCGGCAGGAACTAAGACACTGGAAGAGATCATCGGCGGCATCCGGCGGGGAGTCCTGGTCATGCGTTTCTCCGGCGGAGAACCGGCCCCAAGCGGCGAATTTTCAGGTGTTGCCAAAAACAGTTTCCTGATCGAAAACGGAAAGATCGCGACGGCCCTGGTGGAGACCATGATCAGCGGCAATGTGGCGGATATGCTGAAAAACATCCGTGCTATCTCAAGTGATGTACTGAAAGACGGATACGGCAGCCTGCCGTTTATGGCTTTCGACGGCGTGACCGTGTCAGGGAAATAAAAAAGTATAGGATCAAATATATGGATAAGAAAAACATGATGGAAGACCTGGCCCGGGAAGGCGCTGAAAAAGGCGGCTTTACAGGGACATGGTTATATGCAGAAAAAGGTGAGATCATATCGATGGGCGCTGCCGGCTGGCGGGATCCGGAAGATACTTTGCCTGTTCAGGTGGACAGTATTTTCGATCTGGCATCGGTCAGCAAACAGTTTACGGCAGCAGCGGTCATGCTGCTTAAGCGAAGAGGGTTGCTGGATCTTGAGGATGAAGTCACTAAATTCTTCCCGGAGATTCCTTATAAAGGCGTCACGATCCGGCATCTTTTAAATCATACCGGCGGACTGCCGGATTACATGGACTGGGTGGATGAGACCGCCAGGAAAGAAAACCGGATCCCCGGAAACGATATCATCGTCCGGTTCCTTTGCGAATGCGGGGAGGAACCGGCCTTTGCGCCGGGTGAAGAGTGGGAGTATTCCAACACCGGCTACTGCCTGCTGGCCCAGATCGTGGAAAAGGCAGCGGGTGTGCCGTTTGAAGCATTTATGCAGGAGCATATTTTTGAACCCGCAGGTATGACATCAACCCATGTCTGTCACCGCCGGAAAGACCATCTTACCATCGAAAACCTGGCTTATGGCATGCTGCTGGAACTGGGAAGCAGCCAGTATGTGCTTCCGGATGACTCGGCAGAATCAGCCTATGTGGTCACATTAGATGGAGCCTCCGGCGATGGGCTTGTGCATACGAATGTGCTGGACCTGCTGACCTGGGACAGGGCACTGCGGGAAGAGAAAGTGCTGACAAAAGAAGAGCAGGAGCTGATGTACACGCCGGTGATCCTTAACAATGGTGAGATGGGCAGAGATGAAGATGAGGAAGGAGACCCCGGCTACGGTTTTGGCTGGGAGATCCTGGGCGATCCTGAGCAGGGGCTCGTGGTTTTCCACAGCGGCGGCTGGCCCGGCTATTCTACCTGGTATGAGCGTTATATCGATGAGGATAAAGTTTTTGTGCTCTTAAGCTGCCGGGATCCAAAAGATGAGAGAGCTTATCAGAGTTTCTGCAAGGGCATGAAAGCCATTGTAAAAGGTGAAGAACCTGACCCCATCCACTGCATTGAGGAGCTGATGGTGAAAGATCCTGACAGGTCAGGCTGGGATGTTTTCTGCGGGCAATATGATTTCGGCGAAGCTAATTTCCGCATCGAAGAGATCATCAGGAAGGATAAAGACCTGTACGCGAAGGTGTTCTACAGAGATAACCGTTATGAACTGAAACTGTATCCGCTGGGAGAAAAGACCTTCGGCATCAAGGATCTGGATGGCGATATTACTTTTGATGAAGACGGTCTGACCCTGTGGGAAGAAACACACAAGAAGCTGTAATAATAAAGCAGAGGGAGGCAGAAAATGGACAGACCTGTTACCACATTGTACATGTTGATGTCCGTGGATGGGAAGATCAGCACAGGAGCGGCAGACGAGCTGGATGTGGACCGTGATTTTCCGAAGATCGATGGCCTGAAAGAGGGCCTTCATCAGTATTATGAGATAGAGCAGACCACGGATCTCTGGTCCTTTAATACCGGACGGGTGCAGGAAAAGATGGGTGTGAATCAGATGGACTTTCCTCCGAAAACACCGGTTTCCTTTGTCCTTCTGGACAACAGCCACTTAACAGAGCATGGTGTGCGGTATTTCTGTGCAAAGTCAGACCAGTTCGTTCTGATCACGTCAAACCGTGACCACCCGGCCTTCCATGTTAAGGCGGACAATCTTCATATCATTTATCAGGAACGCACCTCGCTTAAGGATGCGTTAGTGTGTCTTAAAAGAGACTTTGGCTGTGAACGGCTTACGGTCCAGTCCGGCGGGACTATTAACGGTATGTTCCTGCGGGAAAAACTGTTCGATTATGTGGACATCGTAGTAGCCCCAGCATTGATCGGCGGAAAAGACACCGCTACCCTGGTGGACGGCAGATCATTGACATCAGAGGAAGAACTGCCGGAACTGGGTGTGCTGAAACTGATGAGATGTGAAGTGCTGGAAGATTCATATATCAGGCTTACATATGGAGTGATCAGTTGACAGCGTGGAAAGATACCGCTTCCATATGATCCGGAACACCATCGTCATGATGCCGGGCATTTATCTGCTTCATAATATGGTAAAGTAAGATCATAGGACATTATTTTAATTACAAGAAAATTTAATTAGGTACCTTGACAAATGCACT
>CACZSO010000076.1 GCA_902783795.1 uncultured Eubacteriales bacterium | reverse complement strand
TGTATAATATCCAGTTCATCGTCGATCCCGAAGACCGGGTGTACATCATCGAAGTGAACCCCCGTTCCTCAAGGACGGTGCCGTTTTTGTCCAAGTCCACAGGTTATTCCCTGGCCGATATCGCCACGGAGGTTATTCTGGGCAAGTCGCTGAAAGAACAGGGTATCTTCACTCTGTATCCGGACGAGAAAAAGCGCTATTATGTGAAGGTTCCTGTATTCTCTTTCAATAAGATCAAGGGACTGGATGCTTACCTTTCACCGGAGATGAAGTCCACCGGCGAGGCCATCGGATATGACAATAAACTGAACAGGGCTCTGTATAAGGCGCTGCAGGCTGCCGGCACGCATCTGCAGAACTACGGCACAGTGTTTGCCACCATCGCCGACAATGATAAGGAAGAGGCCCTTCCGCTGATCCGCCGGTTCTATAACCTGGGATTTAATATCCAGGCCACCTCCGGCACAGGCGCTTTCCTGAAAAAACACGGCATCCGCACCCATGTGCTGAAGAAGATCAGCGAAAACTCTGATGAGATCCCGGACGCTATCCGGCAGGGACACATCGCCTACGTCATCAACACCCAGGATAATGGTTCCGGGTTTGAGGACGGCGACGGCCACCAGATCAGACTGCTGGCCTCGGAAACGAACACAACGATGTTCACATCCCTGGATACGGTAAGAGTACTGCTGGATGTACTGGAAGAAACCACACTGACCATATCGACCATAGACGCGTAAATATGCCGGACACCTCATCCGGCCCTACGGGCCACCTTCCCCTCAAGGGGAAGGCAGCGTAAAGGCTTCCTCTTGAGTAGAAGGCAGCGTAAAGGCTTCCTCTTGAGTAGAAAGCAGCGTAAAGGCTTCCTCTTGAGTAGAAAGCAGCGTAAAGGCTTCCCCTTGAGGGGAAGCTGTCAGCCGCAGGCTGACTGATGAGGTGTCCCCGCCAAAAAAATCCACCATGAATGATTCTATTTTTACTATTACTTCCAATTTACCCCTTACTTCCTCGGTTTTTGAGCTTCGCCTCTCGGGTGATACTTCTTCCATTACCTCTCCGGGGCAGTTTGTAAATATTAAACTTGACCATCTTTTCCTCCGCCGTCCTATTTCTGTCTCAGATGTTAACGGCGATGAACTGACGCTTATCTATAAAGTCGTAGGCAGAGGTACGGAGCAGATGGCTGGGCTGAAGCCCGGCACCGTTCTCTCCCTCCTCACCGGGCTGGGCAATGGGTATGACCTGGCTGCTGCCGGAGATGCCCCGCTTCTCTTAGGGGGCGGCGTGGGTGTCCCTCCTCTCTATCTGTTGGCGAAGGAACTGCGTGCTCAGAATAAAGCAGTCCGGGTGATCCTGGGTTTCAACACAAAGGAAGAGATCTTTTACGAAAATGAGTTCCGCGCCCTGAGCTGCCAGGTGACAGTCACCACCGTAGACGGAAGCTATGGCATTAAGGGTTTCGTGACCGATGCCCTGCCCCGGGACTATTCTTATTTCTATACCTGCGGGCCCCTTCCTATGCTGAAGAGTGTTTACCGGAGCACAAAAACATCTGGCGAATTCAGCCTGGAAGAACGGATGGGCTGTGGTTTCGGCGCCTGCATGGGCTGCAGCATGAAGGTAAAGGATCTGTCAGGAAAGAGCCCTGATGGCATCATTTTCAAGCGTGTCTGCAAGGAAGGTCCGGTCTTTAAAAAGGAGGAACTGCTATGGGAAGATTAAGCATTGACCTTTTAGGCATCACGCTGGATAATCCCGTGATCCCCGCCTCCGGGACTTTCGGCTACGGCTATGAATTCGCAGAGCTTTATGATATCAATGTACTGGGCACCTTTTCTTTTAAGGGTACCACCAAAGAGCCCCGTTTCGGGAATCCTACCCCACGGATCGCAGAGTGCACTTCCGGCATGATCAATGCGGTGGGTCTGCAGAATCCCGGAGTGGATGCCGTCATTTCAGAAGAGCTGCCGAAACTGAAAAAAGTCTTCCATAAGCCAGTCATGGCCAATGTCAGCGGCTTTTCTGTGGACGATTATGTGTACACCTGCGAAAGGCTGGATCAGGAAGAACAGATAGGCTGGCTGGAGGTCAATATCAGCTGTCCCAATGTTCATGGCGGCGGCATGACCTTTGGCACGGATCCAAAGGCTGCGGCGGAAGTGACACGGGCAGTCAAACAAGTGACGCAAAAGCCTGTTATCATGAAACTGACGCCCAATGTAACGGATATCGTGAGCATCGCCAAAGCCTGTGAAGAGGCCGGGGCGGACGGTATCAGCCTCATCAATACCCTTTTAGGCATGAGGATCGATCTGAAGACCAGGAAGCCAGTGATCGCCAACACCATGGGCGGTTTTTCCGGACCTGCCATCTTCCCCCTTGCTTTAAGGATGGTGTACCAAGTGGCTCACGCGGTGCAGATCCCCGTGATCGGCATGGGCGGCGTGGCCAGCGCTGAGGATGTGCTGGAAATGATGATGGCCGGCGCCAGGGCGGTGGAGATCGGGGCCATGAACCTGACCGATCCCTACATCTGCCGCGATATTATTACCAGGCTGCCGGAAGTCATGGATAAATACGGAATAGAAAAACTGAGTGATCTTCAGCCTTTTTGAGTAAAAAAAAGGAATTAAGGATTTATAGAGTATGTGGGCTGGCCTCATCCGGCCCTGCGGGCCACCTTCCCCAGAG
>CACZSO010000075.1 GCA_902783795.1 uncultured Eubacteriales bacterium | reverse complement strand
GTGTCAAAATGGTGTCAAACCGAATTTCGGGAGCCCGAAACCCCCGTATTTACTGCTAAATTTCGTCCACCACCTGGAATATGTAAAACTTTAAATAATAGGATGAGTCCGATGCCCAGAGGATGGGATGGTCGCAGGCCTGGGTGCGGAATTCTACCTGGCGAAGGCGTTTGTGGGCGCCGCGGGCAGCCTCAGCGATGGTTTTGGCGAAGAGTTCCGGATCCATGAAATGGGAACAGGAACAAGTAGCCAGGAACCCGCCGTCCTTTACAAGGCGCATTCCCCGCAGGTTAATCTCGCGGTATCCCTTGACCGCGTTTTTAATGGAATTACGGGATTTTGTGAAGGCAGGGGGATCAAGGATGACAACATCAAAAATATCACCTTCTTTTTCCAGCTGCGGCAGCAGGTCAAATACATCTGCGCATTCAAAGCGAACTGTGCCGGACAGACCGTTCAGCTCAGCATTCTTCCGAGCCTGGATGATGCCGGTCTGTGAAGCATCCACTCCAAGGACGGATGCCGCACCGGCTTTCCCGGCATTCAAAGCAAAAGACCCGGTGTGCGTAAAACAGTCCAGTACCTTTTTCCCGGGGCAGAGCCTTGCAACTGCAGCCCGGTTGAGCTTCTGGTCCAGGAAGAACCCTGTTTTCTGTCCGTCTTCTACATCTACGTAATACTTTACTCCGTTTTCCTCAATCAGGACATTGGAATCAAAAGGATCGCCGATGAAGCCTTTGACCCGCTGCATTCCTTCCTGTTCCCGCACCTTCGCATCGCTTCTTTCATAGATGCCGCGGATCAGGATGCCATCTTCTGCCAGGACCTCTTTTAATGTATCGAGAATCTGCAGTTTCAACCGGTCAATGCCCAGAGCAAGGCTCTCAACAACCAGGACATCCGAAAACTTATCAATCACTATCCCGGGTAGGAAATCAGCTTCTCCAAAGATAATACGGCAGCATCCGGTATCTGCCAGAACTGCCTTCCGATAGTTCCAGGCATCCTCGAGGCGACGCTTGATTAAAGCCTGATCTACCGGATGATCTGCATGGCGCGATATGAGGCGGACGGTAATCTTCGATTTCCGGTTTACAAAGCCATATCCCATGAAATAACCGTCAAAATCTTTTACTGCAGCGATGGAACCGTCTTCAACAGACGGATCGATCGATGCGATCTCATTGTCATAAATCCAAAGGCCGCCGGATTTGATCGTGCGGCCTTCTCCTTTTCTTAGTATAACTGTACGGGTCTGCATCATTCTATGTACCTCTTTTTAAGTTTCAGGATCTGGCATAGATGATACAGACGATCAGAAGTACAGCCAGCAGTATTTCAATAAGAACCAGATATTGCTTCTTCAGTTCCTTTTTCAATATCCAGTTCATGGCATTTTTTATTTTCCGTTTCAAAGACGAAAATATCTTCATGAGACGATCCTCCATCCTAAAGCTGATCCTTTCAGGAGTCAGAACTGTGCATAGTTTCAGCAGAACAGCCCCGGGCAAATTGCTTCGGGGCTGCTCTTGTTTCTATCATAACGTATTCCGTTTTTTTGTCAATTCTGCTGCTTTGATTTCTGTCAGCTTTCTTCTTCTAAGGCTTCCTCAGTCTCCTCTTCATAGATTACGATATTCTGGGCGTCTTTTAGCAGCCTGCCGGTATCAAGCAGGTATTCCTCTTCTGATGACGGCATGCCGGGATCCTTTCCATACAGATTGACATAGTCTCCGCAGACCAGCCATTCATTCGTGTAATAATTCAGGACAATCCGGGGCAGAAGCTCTGCGATCTTTTCCGGATCCGTATAAACCGTCCCGGCCTGCGGATCAGCCTTTGCAGGATCCTGGCCTGCATATGCATCTGAGGCATTTTCTTCCGGATATACAACGATTTTTTCCACACTGTATCCGTCCGCCTCAGCCGGGTTTTTCAGGTTCGTGTAACCAGCCTCTTCCAGAGCCTTAATGGTTCTGGTAAATGAAGGATATATATACAGTGCGCCTCTCCAGAAATGCTCTCCGGAGTGGAGTATCCCTTCTCCAAATCCCGTCTCCGTCAGGTCCACCGTGTATTCCAGCTCCGCTAGCGG
>CACZSO010000074.1 GCA_902783795.1 uncultured Eubacteriales bacterium | reverse complement strand
GTCTTTTGCCAGCTCGTCATATACAGCAAAGATGCTTGACGGAGGCGTATCTTTGGAACCAAGTCCATAACGGCCGCCGATGACTTTGATATCGCTCTTGCCGGCTTCCGCGAGGGCAGTGACAACATCAAGGAACAGAGGCTCGCCCAGAGCACCGGGCTCTTTGGTACGGTCAAGAACAGCGATCTTCTTGACGGTCTCGGGGATCGCGGCGATCAGCTTATCTGCACAGAACGGACGGTACAGACGGACCTTCACCAGACCCACCTTCTCACCCATAGCGGTCAGGTAGTCGATGACTTCTTCGGCCACGTCGCAGATGGAACCCATGGCAATGATGATGTTCTCTGCATCCGGAGCGCCATAGTAATTGAAGATCTTATAGTCTGTGCCGAGTTTGGCATTGACTTTGTCCATGTACTCTTCCACAACTGCAGGAAGTGCATTATAATATTCGTTGCAGGCTTCTCTGTGCTGGAAGAAGATATCGTCATTTTCATGAGAACCACGCATGACCGGATGTTCCGGATTCAGTGCGCGTTTTCTGAACGCTTCCACCGCGTCCATATCGACCATTTCCTTAAGATCATCATAGTCCCAGATCTCGATCTTCTGGATCTCATGAGATGTACGGAAACCATCGAAGAAGTTTAAGAACGGAACGCGGCCTTTGATGGCAGCCAGATGTGCCACAGCACCCAGGTCCATAACTTCCTGCGGGTTCGTCTCAGCCAGCATGGCAAAGCCGGTCTGGCGGCAGGCGTAAACGTCTGAATGATCACCGAAAATGTTCAGGGCATGAGAAGCCACACATCTTGCGGAAACATGGAAGACACCGGGAAGCAGTTCGCCGGCGATCTTATACATGTTGGGGATCATCAGAAGAAGACCCTGGGAAGCGGTATAGGTGGTGGTCAGCGCGCCGGCAGCCAGGGAACCGTGAACGGTACCTGACGCACCAGCCTCGGACTGCATTTCAGCCACTTTAACCGTTGTGCCGAAAATGTTTTTCTGTCCTGCGGCAGACCACTGGTCTACATAGTCGGCCATCGGGCTGGATGGTGTGATAGGATAAATGCCGGCAACTTCGGTAAACGCATAAGATACGTGAGCCGCAGCATTATTACCATCCATGGTTTTCATTTTTCTAGCCATTTAGTAGTATCCTCCTTCTTTATTCAACTGTGCATAAACGCATTTGCTCTGCACAGTACATACCTTCATACAGTATAAAGGATTATCGTGCTTTTTTCAACTGGATTTTTACGCAGAAAGCAAGAAAAAACATGTCATCATTTCAGTTCTCTGACATACCGGCTCTCTTCTGCCTTTTTCCCGTAACGTGACTGGGCGCTTAATATGGTCAGGTTCCTGGCAGCCCGTGTCACTGCCACATAAAACATCCGCCGCTCTTCCTCCAGGTCCTCCGGTGTCATGGCCTTTTCATGGGGCGTCACCTTTTCATTGGCGCTGAAAATATAGACGCTCTGAAACTCCAGTCCTTTAGCGCTGTGAAAAGTGGAAAGAAAGAGATGGTCCTGTTTTCCATCCATGGAGCCCTGCTCCTCACTCTCCAGCTTCCTGGTCACCACGGCGATGTGGGCATACCATTCCTGCACTGTCCGGAAAGGCTTTGCATCCTCCTGTATCTCCTCCAGCACTGCCAGTAAACTATCCTCTTCCATGTGATGTTTTACTGCATATTCCTGCACATATTCATCATAAGCCATGAACTTCCGGATAAAGTTCAGCATGGCATACGGCAGGGTGATCCCGGAAAGCATGTCCAGCTGATATTGAAGAAAACGGACCTTTTCCGCCATATACTGCCGGGCTTCCGAAGCTTCATACCAGGCTTTCAGGGCGTCCAGGTCTATGATCCTGTCACTAAGCTCTTCTCTCCTGATAAACCGGTTGGGACAGTTCATGAATTTCAGGAAATTATCCCGGGTATGATTGCCGCCCATCCAGTTGACCAGGGCATACACGGGTTTTAAGATAAAATGACGATATACATTCCGGACCCGGTCCCGGGACCAGAAGGGCAGGCCTTTTTCTGTCAGGGCAGATATCACCGGCTGCATGCTGTTATTGGTCCTGAACAGCACCGCGATCTCATGAGGCGCCGTTCCTTTTTTCAGCTCCTCTTCCACAGATGCGCTGAGCCAGGCGCTCTCCTCTGCTTCCGTTTTAAACTGCCGGATATCGATCTTTCCTCCCTTGCCGTTAAAGGAATTCAGCTTCTTTTTATATCGTTCTTTATTATGGCTGATCAGCTTCAGCGAAGCTTTTACGATCTCTTCATTTGACCGGTAATTCACATCCAGGACAGTGTTTTCGCACCCCGGGTAGTCTTTGGGGAACCCCAGCATGATCTGGGGTTCAGCCCCCCGGAAACGGTAGACAGACTGATCGTCATCACCCACGATGAAGAGATTATTCCGGGGATGGGCCAGCATTTTGATGATCTCATACTGCACCGGGTTGATATCCTGGAATTCATCGATCATGATCCACTGGAACCGTTCCCGCCAGAAGGCCAATGTTTCCGGCGAATTCCGCAGGACTTCGCGGGTCATCAGCAGCATATCGTCAAAATCGATCCGTTTAAGCTGCCGCTTCTTTTCATCGTATAAAGAGACGATCTTCGCGATATCCACCACGGTGCTTTCCGGGGTATTTCCCTTTCGCCTTCCGCCGTTGTTTTTAATGGCAGAGATCTGGGATAACAGGCCGGAAAACAGTTCATTGTCTGTTTCGATGTCGCGGAAGTTTTCCCGGAAGATCTCCGTCATGATACGGTACTTTTCATTATCTGTGACGAGTTCAAAAGAACGGCCCCGGTAATAGGCCTTCAGGATCATCAGAAAGACCGCATGGAAGGTGCCAAAAGTGACGCCGGTCTTTTCCCGGTCAGTAAGTTTCAGATACCGCTCTTTCATTTCTGAAGCTGCGGCATTCGTAAACGTAACTACCAGGATGTGCTCCGGCTCTATGTGGCATTCATCGGTAAGAAACCGGACGCGGGCAGTGATGACGGTGGTCTTGCCGCTGCCGGGACCCGCCAGGATCATGGCAGGACCTTCCCGGTGGCTGACAGCCTTAAGCTGGGATGGGTTATAAGACATGATAGGACTCCTTTATATTAGATTTGAATAATATGATATGTTCAGAAACCCGCAGCCGTCACAGAAAACGGCGGCCTTGAATATGCGTAAGGGAAAGCTGCCCTCTTACGCTGTCGTTTTATGGGAAATGCTGCAGGAATACTTTTAAGGATCTGAAATCAAAAGATCTGGTGGATATTGCAGGATAAAAAAGAATTGTATTTAGAAAAAGTGCCTGCAGAAGCCATGTTTCAGACTTCTGCAGGTATTTTCATTATCAGGAAAGCAAGTCGATGGCGGACTGGATCCGCTTTAAAGACTCCTCTTTTCCTAAAACAGACATAAGCTCCGTGGCACCGCCCGGGGTAGAGGGCAGGCCGGACATGGCTGTCCGTAAGGGCCACATGACAAAGTTCGTCTTATACCCCTTGTCTTTTCCGAAGGCGCTCAGTGTCTCAAATAATGCATCATTGCTGAAATCTTCCTGGTCCTCCAGGATGGACGATACTTCTTTAAGAAGCTGGAGGGAAGATGCTTCATCACATTTGGCCTTTTTATTCACATACATGGCCTTATCATAAGCCGGGACTTTTTCGAAGAAAGCGATCTTCTCTGTGATGTCCGGGAATACCTCGATCCTGGATTTGCACATCAGGGCGATGTGCTTCAGGTCCAGGTCTTTTGTGATGACTTCCTTCACATAGGGAAGGGCCTTCTCCAGATATTTCTCCTCATCCATGGCGGCTATATACTGGCCGTTCATCCATTTCAGCTTCGTATAATCAAAACCGCCGGAGATTTGCTGATGTGGGTATAATCAAATTTCCGGATGAGCTCCTCCATGGACATGATCTCCTGGTTATCCTCCGGAGACCAACCTAAAAGTGCCACGAAATTTACGATGGCCTCATCCAGAAAACCCTGCTCTTCCAGGTCCTCAAAAGAGGAATGGCCGCTTCTCTTGGACAGTTTCTTATGCTCCTCATCCGTGATCAGCGGACAATGCACATACTTGGGGATCTCCCAGCCAAAGGCCTCATACAGCCGGTTATACTTGGGGCTGGAGGACAGATACTCATTCCCCCGGACCACATGGGTGATCTTCATCAGATGATCATCCACCACATTGGCAAAATTATAGGTGGGGTAGCCGTCAGACTTGATCAGCACCATGTCATCCAGCTCAGAATTATCCACAGAAATATCGCCATAAATATCATCATGGAATACGGTGGTCCCGGTGGTGGGGTTATTCTGCCGGATCACATAAGGCATGCCGGCTTTTAAATTTGCCTCCACCTCTTCTTTTGTCAGACTGAGACAATGTTTATCATAGACGCGGACTTCTTTTCCGTCTTCGCCCACGGCCGTTTTCAGGCTGTTCAGGCGCTCCTCGGTACAGAAGCAATAGTAAGCCTCGCCTTTGTCGATCAGCATTTTCGCATAGTCCAGATAAATGCCTGCATGAAAGCGCTCTGACTGGACATAGGGGCCGTACTCGCCGCCTATATCCGGGCCTTCATCATGTTTCAGACCGGTCTTCTCCATAGTCCGGTAAATAATATCTACAGCGCCTTCCACATAACGGCCCTGGTCTGTATCCTCAATGCGAAGCAGGAAATCACCATCCTCATGCTTCGCAATGAGGTAAGCATAAAGTGCCGTCCTTAAATTTCCCACATGCATCCGCCCCGTGGGACTCGGCGCAAAACGAGTTCTGATCTTAGTCATATATCCTCCGAAATCTATTTAAAAAGCTTATTACTTATCTATGATCGATCGTGTCTGAAATTGTATCAGAAACAGTTTCAGCAGCAGTCTCAGATATAT
>CACZSO010000073.1 GCA_902783795.1 uncultured Eubacteriales bacterium | reverse complement strand
CATGATAGGCGGTTGGATGACCGGCACCAGGGACATGTAAGAGTAAGCAGCCACGGCGATGGGGCCCATGTATTCTGCCTGGTTCAGCTTAGATGCCAGGAAAATAGAGGTAGGACCGTCAGCACCGCCGATGATGGAAATGGCGGCCGCAGCCTTATCATTAAAGCCCATCAGGATGGCCATAAAGTAGGCCATATAAATGCCGAACTGGGCAGCCGCACCCAGAAGGAAGCTCTTCGGGTTCGCGATCAGAGGCGCAAAGTCTGTCATGGCGCCTACGCCCATGAAGATAATGGACGGCAGGATGCTCCATTCGTCCAGCAGATAAAAATAATGTAAAAGTCCGCCCGGTTTCATGATATCGGGATAGATATTCACCAGCAGCATGCCAAAGGAAATGGGAACCAGAAGCAGCGGTTCATAATCCTTTGCGATAGCCAGGTACATGAAGAACAAGGCGACCAGGATCATCAGGTAATTGCCCCAGGTCAGACTCATGAAAGCAGTCTGCTGCAGCAGATTACCCAGGGTGTTTAATATATAGTTCATCTAAAGTCTCCTTATCTTAAAGTGGCGTCAGTCCATAGTCGCAAGAACAGTACCGGCCTCCACAGAAGCGCCTTCGGAGGTATCGATGGAAGCAATGGTTCCATCCTGAGGCGCTACGATCTCGTTCTCCATCTTCATGGCTTCCAGGATAGCAATGACCTGGCCCTTTGTTACACTCTCGCCGGCCTTTGCCTTAATGCCTAAGATCTTACCGGGCATGGGGGCTACGATCTGTACGCTGCCCTGGTTTCCGGCTGCCGGCTTCGGGGCCGCTGCCTTCTTCGGCGCTGCCACAGAAGCAACAGACGGGACGGCTGCGGGCGCAGCTTCATTCGTCTCTTCCACGGTTACGTTGTAAAGACTTCCGTTTACGGTAATGACATAGCTCTTCATGATTTATCCTCTCCTCCAGTTTTCGTTTCTGTTTATTTTCCGTATGGAACGGACCACCAGTCCTTCCACCGATGTTCCTTCATAAGCCGCGATGGCTGCTGCTATCACAGCTACCAGTTCTGTATCGTCTGTTACATCCTCTTCCTCTATGACCGGCGCCGGAGTCTGTTTTTCCGGAACCTTCACAGGGGCTGCCTGTTTATGCATTTTCGCTTCAGCCTTATTGATCAGGGAGAAAGCGGAGATCACCAGGGAGATCAGGATGAGGACGACGAAAACAACACCCATACCCATAAGGGTATTCAGTGCGGCATTGCTTAAAATTTCACCCATAATTCTCCTCCGTTATTTTGCTGCGTGCTTCTTATAAGGCACATCCTCACGTTTATTAAACAGCATCTCCAGGGCGATCAGGATCTGTTTTCTAAGATCAGAAGCATTAATGATCTCATCCACATAACCGCGTCTTGCAGAGGCTTCCGCTGTCTGTTTCTCTTCAAAAGCAGCCCGGATCTCTGCCACATCGCCCGATGCACCTGCCAGGATCTTCGCAGCCATGGCCGCATCCATCAGTCCGGTCTTAACATTCTCTAAAGCGTAGACGATGTCACAGCCTAAGGACTTGGAATTCATGGCGGTATAGGCAGAACCGTAAGAATCCGAGAAGATCACATTGATCTTCGGAGTGGTGGCGTTCGCAAAAGCATACGTCATGGCGGCTGCCGCCTTAGCCATACGCTTCTCTTCTTCCAGCTCTGACGCAAATCCGGTGACACCGGTAAAGGTAAGGACCGGGATCTCAAAAGCATCACAGAAAGTCACGAATCCTGCCGCCTTTTCACAGCCGGCCGATGTCAGTTTCTCTTCCGCATTACCCACGACACCTACGGTCACGCCATCCAGACGGATGAAACCGGTAGCTACGTCTTTTCCGTAAGCTTTCTTCGTTTCTGCAAACAAGCCGTTATCCGCGACCACGGAAATGATCTCACGGACATCTGTGCTGCCTTCCAGCTGGCCCGTCAGACGGTTCAGGTCATCCGTACCGTCCTGGACAGCACTTTCCAGATTATTTGAGGGAAGAAGGCTGATCAGCTGGCGGATCTCATCCAGGATGGCATCCGCAGCGCCTGTCCCGTCCACAAGGCCGGTATTCTCTGCCTGGTAAGAAGCTGAAGCTGTATCCAGTTTCTCTTTATAATTTCCGTCCAGCGTGTTCGGCGCATTCACGAACAAGGCTCCGTCCTTTTCTTCCATGAAGACGAAATCAGCCGTCCCGGCAGACAGGGCCATGCCGCCGCCGCATTTACCAAAAATGGCCTGGATCTGGGGTACGATGCCGGAAGCCAGTGTCTGTGCCTTAAACAGTTCTCCAAAGGCAAACAGCCCATCTGCAGCTTCTTCCAGACGTACACCTGCGCAATCGATCATGCCGATCACAGGAGCGCCCATCTTCATAGCCATCTCATACAGTTTAATAATCTTCTTCGCATGCATTTCACCCAGTGATCCGCCTAAAACAGACGCATCCTGGCTGTATACGAAGACCAGCTTTCCGTCGACCGTGGCATAGCCGCACACCACACCGTCACCCTTTTCCTTCTTTTCAGAAAGGGAAAAGTCTGTGGCACGGGCGGTCACATATGACCCGATCTCAACAAAGCTGTTTTCATCCACGAGACCTTCGATCCTGGTCATCGCTTTAGTCTGTTCGCTCATGCTTAAAAACCTCCTCAGTTTTTGAAAAACATCGTTCAAAACGGGGGCAAATCCAATTCTTCCCCGTATACCGTTATCATACATAAAAATCAAGTAAAATGCAACTGCATTTTATTTTTTGTAGAGAGAAATGCGGGGAACACCTCATCCGTCCCTTCGGGACACCTTCCCTTTAAGGAGAAGGCATATTAAGGCTTCCTCTTGTAGGGATGCAGTCAGCCTCAGGCTGACGGATGAGGTGTCCCTCTCTCCCCCACAGCAAAAAACGCCCCTTTTAAGAGGCGTTTTTTTCGCGTTATTCTTATTATCCCTTACCTTGCGCTGACGGCATCCGTCGGGAAGTCGGCGAATTCATAGCCCAAGGCCCTGGCCTGGTCGATAAAATCAGCCAGTGCCGCGGTATTAGACGATGATACGGCGTGCAGCAGGTATACGGCGCCGGGTGCCAGATGATCTACACACCGCTTTAAAGTCACCGCCGGATCCGGCTGGTCAGCGAGCACATAATCCCGGTGGGCATAGCTCCAGAAAACTGAGGTATAGCCCAGGTTGTTAAGCTTCGCCATCAGAAGTTCCGAAGACTCTCCTTCCGGGAAACGGAAGAGACGCATGGAATAACCGTAGCTGTCATAGATCAGTTTATGGAGAGTGGAAACATCGTCCGTAAAGGACTGAAGGCCGTGTTCATCCACATATTTCGGATATCCGCCCGAGGGATGGTTGATGGTATGGTTGCCTAAGGTGTGGCCTTCATCGATCATCCTCTGGATCAGTTGCGGATCACTGTCATAGAACTGCTTTGTCAGGAAGAAGACCGCATGCACCCCCTTCTCCTTCAGGATATCCAGGATCGTGGGGGTATGGCCAGCCTCATAGCCTTCATCCATGGTCAGGTAGATCACCTTTTCCGTGGTCTTGATATAATACACGGGATAATACTTCCCGTACATATTTTCGTAGTAATGGACACCGGCGGGAAGACCGATGCTGTCCTTATCATCCCAGTCATTACCGTAGGGAATGGATTTATTCGAAAGTCCCGTAAGGTCAAACATGCCGTTATCCGTAAGCACACCGCCTGCCGGATCAACCGCGGGAGCCGTGGCAGAAGAAGGCTCGGCCGAAGCCGCTTCTTTAGAAGTTTCCGGAGGAACCTCTTCATTTTCAGAAGACGATATTTCCTGACTCTCCGGCGTGTCAGATGCGGCCTGCTTTCCATCCGGACTGACATCCGAATCTGTTACGCTGTGCCCGTCTTTTGCCAGGTATTCTTTCAGCACATAGCCTTCCTGACCATTATAGATGACCCTGGCCCAGTCGTTTTCCAGAGCAGCCAATGTAACGGCTGACCCTTCAGGGATCTGGGTGATGCTGGGCGCCGCGATGGAGGCAAATTCCCTCAGATGTACGGTGGATGTCAGGACGATCTGTCCATCCTCCCCTTTCTGTGTCTCCACTTCTTTAGAAGTCACTTCTGAGGAAGAAGTGCCTGCTGTCTGTTCACTTCCGCAAGAAGCAAGCACACATCCAAGGAGCAGCACCATGACCATCAGCAGATTTTTTATACGCATTTTTTCCTCCTGTTTCCCCTTTTCATCCGGGGATCCTGCTTTTCTGTAAAGCCTCAAAAAGCGTGATATTCTCTGGTCAGCAAGGTCCGTTGCAGGGACAGCAAAGAGAGATAAGACATAAAGACGGACACAGGAAATCTGTGTTCATGATATCATTCCTGCCATAATCCCGGCTCATGTAGGTATAAGCTCTCCCGCCTGACTCCAACTGCTGCAGAAGACTCCGGTATTGCATATTATTGGGTTCCAGCGAAGCAGCCATCCGGGCATCTTCCAGGGCATTCATCTGATTCCCGAGTCCGGAATTTGCCTGGGCCCTCAAGTAATACCATAAAGCATTCCGATAAGCTGATTCTATGCGGTTAAGTACATTCAGGCCTTCCTGATAATGGCCGTTCATGATATAATTCCGGGCTGCCGTAAATTCCAGCGGCATCTGCTGTTCCTGCTGCCTGGCACGCTGGTAAAAACCTCCAAAAGGCCCGTTGTAAAAATCACGAAAAGGATTCGCATCACGATATCCGTATCCCTGGCCGGCGCGGCTGTTATCATTCTGATAGCTGTAGCCGGAACTGCTCTGAGTGGACCTCATCTTGATGATCTGCTCATAAGCTTCCTGGACCTGTTTGAACTTCTCTTCCGCCTGTGCCCGGTTCGGATTATTGATATTTGCGTCCGGATGGTAACGGCGGCTCAGTTCCCGATATGCCTTTTTCACTTCATCGTCCGTGGCCTGGGGACTAACGCCCAGGACCTGGTAGGGGTCGAAATACATACGTCAGCTCTTTTCTTTTAAACGTTCATTGCGGGCTCTGGAATAATGCATCCAGACGCCGGCATACAGAATATTTCTTAAAATATCACGATGCCTGAAAAGCGGCAGCATCTCAAAATATCTTGTGCACTCTGCCATGATGCTTTCCAGATGTTCCTGCACTTTTTTATCAAAATCAGGGGCTTCTGTCAAGTCTTTGTAGGGATTATAGTTTCCTGTTTTTATATCCTCCGCCACATCTGTGTAGGCATCGCATAGATAGATGTACTTGCCCAGGTAGAACAGCATGGGACGCAGGAAAACAGCGAACTCATCGTCCTTCATGAGGAAAACTTCCTGAAGCATCTTTCCTGTGTAATTCGCAGCCTCATCCGGATTATCTCCCGGATCCTTTTCCCAGGAGGAAAGCTGTTTCATATAGGTCTCCAATGCTTCTTTCTGACGGGGATAGCGCTCTGCTGTCCGCTTATAATCCCTGGCCAGAAGCTTTACCGCTGCCCTGGCTGTCTTCGACTGGGAATCGTGAGCCTGGTCAATATAATTATTATACGACAGCAGCAAATTCATATCGGCGGCATAGGAAAAGCAGTCAGAGGATTCCACCGGGACCCGGCTTTTTTTCCATACACAGAAACTCTCTTTACGGGTGCTCTCTTCTTCATACAGGCTATTATCAAGCATGGCCAGGAACACCAGGTCATAGGCCAGGATCAGCCGTGAGCGCTGGCCGAACTTTTTTTTAAGTTCCCTGCACAGCCCGCAGTAAAATGCCTGGTAGGTATCCTGGTCTTTTTTCAGCAGTCTTTCTTTGTAAAGTGTAAGATATCCAAACATGGATGCCTCTTATTCAGATCTTTTTTGTAAATGTCTGTCCGCATTTCGGGCAGCGGATCTCCACCTTGACCCCATGTTTCCTGGGTACGCGGATCTTCTGCCGGCATGCAGGGCAGCGATAGATATGATGAGTCCTCAGCGTCTTCAGGCGGTTGAAGAAGGCATTGAAGGCCGTTAGTTCTTTTTGTCTGGCGGGGATGTTTCTGGAGAAAGTCCTGTAGATGGCCAGGATCAGCAGTACTGAGGACAATATTCCGAGGATGCTCCGGAGCCAGAGGGGCTGCAGGAACATATTCACTATGTCAAACACCACAGCAGTGATCAGCATGGCCAGATTCAGTTTATCTGTCCCATATCTTCCCTGCATGAAATTCATCATTTTGTAACCTAACCCTGATAAAAATCTTCTCATCTATTCACCTCTGCCATGACCGAATGGTCTTTTTTGTCTATAACAGTATACAATGTTTTTCCAAGAAAATCACCTACTTCACAAAGATTTCATAAACTGTCCCAACCCCTCCACTTACTGTGGCCACCCCTCCACTTACTGTGGCCACCCCTCCACTTACTGGCCCCGGTAGTGTACGTGGCCTCCCCTCTACTGTGTATACCTGCCTGCGGTGACATATAGTACTTTCCGGGAGGCGCTTCCGCTTGGGTCCGGTGCCCTAACGGTACGTAAACTCAGCTTCACCCTT
>CACZSO010000072.1 GCA_902783795.1 uncultured Eubacteriales bacterium | reverse complement strand
TATGTGAATACCACGAAAAAAGAGGTGAGTATCCCGGCTGTCAGGGGTAATATCTATGACAGGAACGGGGAACTCCTGGCCGGAAACCGCGTGGTGTATTCCGTCACCATTACAGATGATAATTATTATACAAAAAGTAATGGGGCTTTCAACAGTATGCTGCTGAAGCTGATCCATCTGCTGGACCGGTACGGGGTCACTTATGTTAATTCCATCCCGGTGACCATCGATGTTTCCGGGGATTTTATATTCAGCGGATCGGATAATAAGGTCAGGACCTTTATCCGGGACGTCTATTCAAAACAGAAGATAGAAGCCTGGGCGGAAAAAGGCACGGATGCCTATTCCTTTGATGCAGAGACTGTCATGGAATACCTGATGAAGAATCTGTATAATTTTAATTCAAGATGGGATGAGGCGGCTGATGTTTCGAAAGAAGATGCCTTGAAGATCTGCAATATCCGCTATGCGTTATCTGCCACGGCTTATACCAGATATATTTCCACGGCGGTAGTACGTGATGCTTCAGAAGAGGTACAGGCGGCTGTTATGGAGAGCCGCAGTGAACTTTACGGAGTCAATATCGAAAAGTCGTATGTGCGGGAATATGTGAACAGTGAATGCTTCTCCTCTGTGCTGGGCTATGTGGGTTCTATCACCCGGGAAGAAATCGAAGAACTGAATGCGGGCGGCGGAGATTACATTGCCGGCGATATCATCGGCAAAGAAGGCATCGAAAGTGCCTATGAAAGCTACCTGCAGGGAACCAAAGGCACGAAGACCATTTACGTTAATAATACCGGTATCGTCATGTATGAAGAAGTGACGAAAGAACCGGTACGCGGCAATGATATTTATCTTTCCATTGACGCCAATATTACGGTCGCAGCCTACCATATCGCAGAACAGCAGCTGGCCGGTATCATCGTAAACCATCTTTACGAAGGCAATGACTATGATCCCATGGTGGCTTATGAAAATTCGGAATACCTGATCCCTATACGGGATGTGTATTTCCAGATGCTGAATAATAACGTGCTTTCGATCAAAGCCTTTGACGATGAGGATGCCTGTGCATCAGAAAAGAAGATGAGCCGGCTTTTGAAGGAGAAAAAGACCGAAGTCACAGCCTTTTTAAGAAATTATCTGACATCCAGGAGCAATACGCCGCTTAATGATCAGAATGAATATGAGAAAGCTTATATTTCCTGGCTGTACACCTTCCTGGCTGACAAAGGGTATCTGATCTCTTCCAGTATCGAGACTAACGATGAGATCTACAAAGCGTATAAAAGCGGCGATATCAGCCTGCCCCGGTTTTTGATCTATGCCCTGGAAAACGGCTGGATGGATGTTTCGTCCCTGGATGAAGAAAACCGGTATAATTCCGTGGACAGCTGCTACGAATATCTGACACAGATCCTGTCGGAACGGATCGAAGACCCTTATGGATCCTTTGATAAACTGGTTTATGATGAACTGATCCACACTGACAGCATTTCCGGCTGCGATGTGGCCTTTGCCCTGTTCAGACAGGGAGCTCTTCAGGGGGACGAGAAAACGGTTGCCCGCTTAAACGCAGGGACAAATGAGGCAGCCATGGCATTTTTTACCGATAAGATCAATGCCATGGAGATCCTGCCGTCTCAGATCGCCCTGGATCCCTGCTCTGCCGGCCTGGTGCTGACAGATCCCACCACAGGAGAACTTCTTTCTGTAGTCTCTTACCCTGGCTATGATACGAACCGGATCAATGATTCGGCTTACTATAATACTTTGCTGAATGACCTGTCCAGTCCCTTGTATTCAAGGGCTACTCAGTCAAGGCTGGCGCCAGGTTCCACCTTTAAGATGGTGACTATGGTGGCTGCGCTGGAAGGCGGATATCTTCAGGCAGATGAGACCATAGAATGTAAAGGTATTTTTGATAAACTGGATCATCCCAGGTGCTGGATCTACCGTTTGCAGAACGGTGAACACGGAGATCTGGATGTGGTCCACGCCCTGGGCCAGTCCTGCAACTGTTTCTTCTACGAGTGCGGTTACAGATTCTCTCTGAATGCAGCAGGCCAGTACTCGCCTTCCCAGGGACTTAACGTATTGAACAGTTACGCTTCCTTGTTTGGCTTTGGTACGAAGACCGGTATAGAGACTACGGAAAATGTCTCGGTCCTCACTAATGAACTGCCGGTACTTTCAGCTATCGGTCAGGGAACGAATGCCTTTACGACCATCTCTCTGGCCAGGTATGTAACGGCTATCGCTTCCAACGGAAATCTCTATGAATTCCGTTATCTGGACCATATCGAGAGTCCGGATAAGGAAGTGATATTGAGTCATACGCCGGAAGTGGTGTCCCATATCGAATTATCAGAAAGAATCTGGAACCTGGTGCATAAGGGTATGTATACGGTGGTCCACGAGGGAGGCTCCCGTAACGGAGACTTTGCGCTGCTCCGTCAGGATTACGCAGCCAAATCCGGTTCTGCCCAGGAAAACCGGTTGAGGTCAGAGCACGCCTGGTATGTGAGTTACGGTCCTTATGATGATATCAAGTACAGTATGGCCGTACAGATCCCGAATGGCTATTCTTCAGGAAATGCAGCGCTCATAACCAAGGACCTGTATGAATATCTGGATGGCGATATTACGCTTCAGGAGATCCTGGAGAACTCTGCTTCCAGTGCCCAGATCATTAGCGTTGGTGAATAAATGGCAAATTACGGTACGCTGAAAGAAGAAAAATTTCAGATAAGGAATCTTAATATAAGGCTTTTGATCTATGTACTGATCTTAAGCGTATTCGGCGTGTTCATTGTCTATTCGGTGACAGGAAAGATCGTGACACAAACGATCGTATCCACCACAGTAAAACAGGCTATCGGCGTGGGCATAGGACTGGTGATCCTGGCGGTGCTTTGTGTTATCGACTACAGAAAATTAGTCAAGTATTCTTTTGTCCTGTATATCCTGGTAATAGGTCTTCTGCTTTATGTGTTGTTTTTCACTGATGAGATCTATGGTGCCAGACGCTGGATCTATATTCCCTTTTTCGGGACCATCCAGCCCTCTGAATTTGCTAAGCCTGTATTGCTTTTATGCCTGACATTTATCATTCAGAAAGCCGGAGAAAAAATAAGCCGGATCACAGTCCTTCTGATCTATTTTGCCGTGGCAGCGCCTATCTTGTTCCTGGTGCTTAAAGAGCCGGATCTGTCTACATCCATCGTGCTCATGATCATCATACTTTCGGCTTTGTTTCTGGCAGGCATCAGTTATAAATGGATCCTGGGTGTCGTTGCGGTGATGATACCGTTTATCGTCCTGTTTTTTGTTGCGGTCTATCAGCCGGGGCAGGAACTTTTGTCGAAGGTATTTAAACCTCACCAGATCGCCAGGATCAATGCTTATTTTTTCCCGGAAAATTATCCGGACCAGACTTACCAGCAGAATATATCTGTCATGGCCATCGGTTCCGGCGGGCTTTTCGGAAAAGGTTTTAATACAGAATCGCTGGAATCCGTTAAAAACGGTAATTTCCTTTCTGAAAATGACTGTGACTTTATCTTTGCCGTGATCGGAGAAGAATTGGGGCTGGTGGGCTGTATCTTCGTGATCCTGATGTTCGTCCTGATCGTGATCGAATGCTTCAGGACCGCCGCCCGATGCACTGAAAAAAGCGGGAAGGTCATCGCTGCGACCTGCGGAATAGCTATAGGCGTTCAGGCTTTTATCAATATGGCCGTAGCTTTGCTGTTGATTCCGAACACAGGTATCCCGCTGCCGTTTATCTCAGCCGGAATGAGCTCTTTATTAAGCAGCTTTATCATGACAGGGCTTACATTGTCAGTAAGTCTCTGGGGAAAAAGTAACCGAAGGGTCTTGTTATGATCAGGAAAATCATGTGTCTGCTCATATGCTTTATACTTGTTTTATGCGCAGCAGCCTGCGGAAAACAGATAGAGCTTAAGGAAACAGACTTTTACAGCCAGGATATCTTAAACGAGTTAAGAGAAGCACCGGGGCAGGATGGAAGACTTCCAGGGTTTGCCGAGGATCTTTGTGTGCTTCCGAAAGAGGGTTTTTTTGATGAGAACCTGATCGAAGCTCCTTATGCCGGCCTCTTTTCGGAAACAGGTAAGGAAGTCCTTTATGCAAAAGCGGCTGAAGAGCATCTTTATCCGGCATCTATGACAAAATGTATGACGGCTCTTTTAGTCCTGGAAAATGTGGATGACCTGGAAGAAGAAGTCCCGGTCGGCGCAGAATTAAGAGAAGGGCTGGTGGATGGTTCTTCCCTGGCCGGGCTTATCGAAGGTGCTTATTATACTTGGCGGGAACTGTTGTATGCGCTGCTGATCCCTTCCGGCAATGATGCAGCCAATACGCTGGCATATCACATTGGAGGCAGTATCTCTGCCTTTGTGGATATGATGAATAAAAAGGCAAAAGAGCTGGGTATGCTGAACACCCATTTTGTAAACCCCCACGGCCTGTTTGATGAGAATCATTATACCAGCGTTTATGATCTGTACCTTTTGCTGAACAAACTGAAGGACTATCCGGAATTTCATGAATGTTCCGCGAAAATGTCGGTATCTATATCAGCCACGATCCCCGGGCAGGAACCAGTAGTCCATGATTTTACTTCCGGCAATTCCTATCTTCGCGGCTATACATTGCCGCCTGAAGGTCTGCATATCACAGCAGCAAAGACAGGCTATACCGCTACAGCCGGAAGATGCCTTCTGCTCATCGTAATGGATGATGAAGGCAACCGTTATTTTGCGATTATCGCAAAAGCAGCATCCTATGATGCCCTCTATCAGCAGATGAATGCGCTTTTGTCTTTCATAGGTCAATAGGAGAGTTATGAGCAAGACTACGGATGACAGTAATATCATAAGACATCCCAGGAGGCTTCCGTTCAGCTTTATCACGGTGGTCTTTATCATCATGCTTTTATATATTATTGTTCATGTGATCCTGTTTTTTACTAAGACCAGGATCCAGGTCTATGAACTGGGTGCGGCAGAGGCTGACAGTATCCAGGCAGAATTCAAGGGAGTCCTGCTCCGGGATGAACTGGTCTATGCCTCCGATGTGGAAGGCTATGTAAATTTTCTGGCCGTACCGGAGGACCGTCTTTCCAAGGGCACACAGGCTGTTATTTTAGATAAGGACGGGAATCTGGAAGAGGAACTTCATAGTTTTTACTATGGCCAGGATATCCTTAAGACTAACAGTATCCTGAATCTTCAGAATGTGGTGCGCAATGCCGTGGATCATTATGATCCTAATGAACTGTATACTTTGAGAAGGGAAAGATCTATTATCCGTGAGACGGTATTCAGGGCCCTTCTGGAAGATGGGGGAAGCGATGTCCTGACCCAGCTTTCCCATGATATCACAGGAACAGTGGAGACCAGTACCAGCGGGTTCTTCCTTTTGTATAAAGACGGCATGGAGAATAAAAGACCGGAAGATCTTACATTCAATGATTTCAGCCAGGAAGCGGTAAAAAGAACGGTCCGTTATAACGGAGACCATGTTGATGCAGGAGATTTCCTCTACAAAATGGTGGAGGATAATAAGTTTACCCTGGTGTTTCCTCTGACGGAAGATCAAAGCAAGACGCTGGCAAGAAAGAAAAACCTGACGGTACGGATGCCTGACGGTGATGAGATATCCGGACGTTTTTCTGTGACAAAAGGAGCCGACGCAACAGACTTAGGCGTCCTTCAGTTCCAGAAATACGGCGGCAACTATCTGGAAGAACGGCTGATATCCTTTAAGCTGATCGATAAAAGTGCTGAAGGACTTAAAGTTCCGGAAAACGCATTGGTCACGAAGAATTATTTTGTGGTGGATGAAAAATTTATCACCCGGGGCGGCGATTCAGGAAATTACGGCGTAATGAAGCTGGTGCCCGGCCAGGAGCCGGAATTCATTAAAGCCAGTGTATGCCTGAAGACTGACGCAGAAAATGCTAACCTGGTGATCGGTGAAAATTCCGCTTATGTTTACGCGGATGGTCTGAATGCCGGCGATGTATTGACCATTGATACAGAAAATAATGATAAGACCTATAGTCATGATGAGACTACGCTGTCCGTGATGGTTTCAGTGGAAGGTGTCTATCAGATCAATTATGGCTATTGTATCTTTAAACCGGTCCTGAGGATCGACCAGTCCATGGAATCTTCCTATGTGATGATCTCACCCTCGGTTTCCGGCACGATCAGACCCTATGACAGGATCGTTATGGATCCTGAACATGTGAGTGAATACGAGATCATTTATGAGTGAATTAAAAACGAATCTTGAAAATGTCCGGAGAAGGATCTCAGAAGCAGCAGAAAGGGCCGGAAGAGATCCCGGTGAGATCTGTCTTATCGCTGTCTCAAAAACAAAGCCCCTGGAAATGATCCAGGAAATGGCAGCGCTGGGACAGCAGGAATTCGGTGAAAATTATGTCAGCGAACTGGTGGAAAAACAGGAAGCATTTCCTGATGTTTCTTACCACATGATCGGACATCTTCAGACGAATAAAGTAAAGAAGATACTGGGAAAAACAGTATTGATCCATTCCGTGGATTCCTGGCATCTGGCTGAGACCATCTCTAGAGAAGCAGGAAAAAAGGGCATCATCCAGCCCATCCTTTTAGAGATCAACGGGGGGAATGAACCTTCCAAATACGGCTTTTCCTTTGAAGAAGCAGAAGATGCGCTTCGAAAGATCGCAGCCTTGCCCGGCATCAGGATAGAGGGGCTTATGGGAGTAGCGCCGGATGTGGATGATCCGGAAGAAAACCGTGTGATTTTTCGTAAATTATTTCAATTATCTGTTGACATCGGCGAAAAAAACATAGATAATGTAAGAATGAAAATACTGTCAATGGGCATGACAAATGATTTTGAAACAGCCATTGAAGAAGGCGCTACACATGTCAGAATCGGGACTGCCCTTTTCGGCAAAAGAATTTACAGGGGAGATGAATTATGAGTATAGTTGATAGTTTCCTTAAGAAGATGAGAATGGTCTCTGACGAAAACGATGATTATGATGATGACAGCTACGATGATTATGATGATTATGATGATGACGACGAGATCCTTTCCAGAAGGCCGGTAAAGGCTGAGGAAGAGAATGAGGATCCGGATGACGGCTACGATGATGAATTAAATGACTACGAGCCGCCGAAGAAAGCATCCCGTCAGGAGAAGCAGGCATCTTCCTATACACAGGCTCCTCAGCCTCAGAAAGCCTCTAATGTCGTGGGGCTGAAGAGAGGGAATGCCGAAGTATGCATGATCATGCCGAAGTCCTTTGAAGATGCAAATACCATTGCGGATGTGCTTCTTTCCCATAAGGCCGTGCTCCTGAACCTGGAAGGTATCGACATGGTGGCCGCCCAGCGGATCATTGATTTCGCTTCCGGCGCCTGCTATACCGTAGGCGGAAATCTCCAGAAAGTATCGAAGAAGATCTTTATCGTGGTTCCGCCTGATATGAATCTTTCCGGTGATTTTGACAGCATGATCGGAGATATGGTAGATCTGAACGCCGTCAATATTATGCAGTAACTGCTTTTTGAACGTGTAAGGGAGCGTGGATATCTCGCTCCCTTTTAATTATGCAGACTAACAGGAGAAACAAGTGAAAAAGAAGATTCTGAAACTGGTGATTTCTTTTCTTTCTGCGGCGGTTCTTATTTTTCTCGACCAGTGGACTAAACAGTGGGCAGTGGCTGCCCTGAAGGGGCAAACGGACATCGATATCATACCCGGAGTCCTGAAGCTTCATTATCTGGAGAATGCCGGAATGGCTTTCGGACTTCTTCAGAATAAGCAGACCTTCTTTTTTATCATTACTGTTTTTATTCTGGCAGTGCTGGCCTGGCTGCTTTATAAAACACCGGAAAAGAAACGTTATTTCTGGATCCATCTGGTGCTGGTCATGGTCATGGCCGGAGCCGTGGGCAATATGATAGACCGGGTATCACAGAAGTATGTGGTGGATTTTATCTATTTCTGCCTCATCGATTTCCCGGTGTTTAATGTTGCAGACTGTTATGTGACGGTGGCTGCCATCATTGCTTTCATACTGATCATGTTTGTCTATAAAGAAGATCTGGGGCCTGTTTATTCGCTGAAAAAAGCGGAAACGGGGGCGGAAGAGGAGACAGCAAAAGAAGAGGATGCGGACGATGACATCTGAAATGACTGATATCATAATGACTGATACAGAAAGCATGGATATGCGTCTGGATGCTTTCCTCGCGTCTGTCTATGAGGATAAAAGCCGTACTTTTTTTCAGAAACTGATCAAAGAGGGCAGTGTCCTGGTGGATGGGAAGACTGTCAGACCGGGACTTATGCTGGACCCGGACCAGACCATAGAGATCAGCTTCCCGGAACCGGAATCATTAAACATCCTTCCGGAAGATATCCCTCTGGATGTCGTATATGAAGATGAGGATGTGATCCTGATCAACAAGCCCCGGGGCATGGTGGTCCATCCGGCAGCAGGACATTATTCCGGGACATTGGTCAATGCTCTTTTATACCATTGCCATGACCTTTCAGGTATCAACGGAGTCCTGAGGCCCGGCATCGTACACCGGATCGATAAGGACACTACAGGCATCGTCATTGCGTGTAAGAATGACATGGCCCATAGAAGCATAGCCACCCAGCTGAAAGCCCATACATCGAAACGTGCCTATTATGCCTTGGTAAGGGGTAATATCAAGGAAGACACCGGGACCGTTGACAGACCCATCGGCCGGGACCCGAAAAACAGGAAAAAGATGGCCTGCCGGCCTGACGGAAAGAATGCGGTTACACATTTTACCGTACTGGAACGTTTTGGAAACTATACATTGACAGAATGCCGGCTGGAGACCGGACGCACCCATCAGATCCGGGTCCATATGACATCCTTGGGCCATCCCCTGGCGGGAGATGAAGTCTACGGCACCGGTAAAGATCCTTTTTCAGTCCAGGGGCAGCTGCTTCATGCCTATCTTTTTGGGTTTGAGCACCCTTCGACCCATACTTATATGGAGTTTACGGTGCCTCTGCCTGATGATTTTGAAAAATGTCTGACTTTTTTAAGAAACCATTGAAAAAGCCTTTGTGATTTGCTACAATATGCTTAAATCCTGGGGTGTGCGCGAGTCTGCCTTTTTTGAACCTACATGACATAATACGGGATTCCTACATCGTGTATGGGATGTCAGGCCTCATAAGATCAGTGGAAGACAGAGCCATGCATTGCGGTAACCCACCTGGCTTGGAGCTGGGAGTCAATCTGGCAGGCAGCGGCATTTTGGGATTTTCTAAAGGGAGCCGGGAATACCCTGCTCCCTACAATACGTGTATTTACACGAATGAGGAGACAGTTATGAAATACGAACCGGAAGTGATCGAGAAGAAATGGCAGAAGTACTGGGAGGATCATGATACCTTTAAGACGGATGTCCATGATTTCAGCAAACCCAAATATTATGCACTGGATATGTTCCCTTATCCTTCAGGCGTAGGCCTGCATGCCGGACATCCGGAAGGATATACGGCCACGGATATCATGTCCAGGATGAAGCGTATGCAGGGATATAATGTGCTGCATCCCATGGGATATGACTCTTTCGGCCTTCCGGCTGAGCAGTATGCGGTCACGACCGGTAATCATCCGGACGGATTCACTCAGAAGAATATCGAGACCTTCTCAAAACAGCTTAAAGAACTGGGCTTTGATTATGACTGGTCCAAGATGGTCATGACTTCTGACCCCGAATTTTATCACTGGACCCAGTGGATCTTTAAGAAACTTTTTGAAGCGGGCTACGCGAAATACATCGACATGCCTGTGAACTGGTGTGAAGAACTGGGTACGGTCCTTTCGAATGATGAAGTCATTGACGGCAAATCTGAGCGGGGCGGTTATCCTGTCATCAGGAAAAACATGAGACAGTGGGTCATCGATCAGCCTGCCTTTGCGGAGAAGCTGCTGGAAGGTCTTGAAGAGATAGATTGGCCGGAATCCACGAAGGAGATCCAGCGCAACTGGATCGGCAAATCTACCGGTGTGGAAGTGGATTTTAAGATCGTGGGCGGCGGAGAATTCTCTATCTTCACCACCTGTATCGAGACCATCTATGGCATTACCTTTATGGTACTGGCTCCGGACGGGGAGATCGTCCAGGGACTGATGGACCGGGTGAAGAATAAAGAAGAAGTGCTGGCTTATATCGAAGAGACTAAGAAAAAGAGCGATATGGACCGCACCGAGCTGAATAAGACTAAGTCCGGCGTCAGACTGGAAGGGATCACCTGCATCAATCCGGCAAATGGAGAAGAAGTCCCCATATTCTTAGGTGACTTTGTTCTTGCAAGCTACGGCACCGGAGCTGTTATGGCCGTGCCCAGTCATGACCAGCGTGACTTTGAATATGCTATTGAACATAACATCCCCATGCGGCAGGTCATCGGAGGCGCCGATGTATCAGAAAAAGCCTTTGAAAAGTATGACTATATAGGCAAAGGCTGTCCGTTAATGAATTCCCAGGAATTCAACGGCATGTCGGCAGATGATGCCAAAGAAGCCATTACAGATAAACTGGTGGATATGGGTGTGGCCCGCCGTACCGTAAATTACCATTTCAGAGAATGGATCTTTGCCCGCCAGCGCTACTGGGGCGAGCCGGTGCCCATCGTGAAGACAGATGATGGACGGATCGTGGCTCTTCCGGATGATGAACTGCCGCTTATCCTTCCTGAACTTGAAGATTATAAAGGAAAGAACGGACAGGCGCCGCTGGAAAATGCAGTAGAGTGGAAGACCTATGATAAAAACGGTATCAAAGGTGTGAGAGAGACCTCTACCATGCCTGGCTCCGCCGGTTCTTCCTGGTATTATTTCCGCTACATCGACCCGCATAATGATAAAGAATTTGCGGACCAGGAGCTCTTAAAGCACTGGCTTCCGGTGGATCTTTACATCGGCGGTCCGGAGCATGCGGTAGGTCACCTGATGTATTCCCGCATCTGGAACCGGTTCCTTTAT
>CACZSO010000071.1 GCA_902783795.1 uncultured Eubacteriales bacterium | reverse complement strand
AGATCCACATCAGGAGTATGTTCAGCTGATTGTCTTTGTAATAGATGGGACGGAACAACATCGCTAACAGTACTGCCACAGTTGCAGGCAACACCACGCTTCGCAGAAAGATCTTCATTCTGCGCATGTTTCCTCCTTAAATCGACCTTTAGTCTCTTTTGCAGGCTAAACAAAATAGGACTAAGCTTCAAAAACCCTTTATCTGTCGAGTCTTTTGAATTTAGTCCTATTATTCCATACGCATCCATAACCATTCAGGAGAATTTTAATACTGGTGGTTAAGTCTTCCGAAAGATTTGATTCAGGAGGTTACTCTATATATAATCAACTACAAGCATCCCGTTACAAGTCTGTCCACACCGATCCGTTCTCCTGGCTCTTTAAGCAGGCGTGGATGAATTTCACGCCGCGGATGCCGTCTTCCACGGACGGGAAGTCCAGATCTTTTTCCGTCAATGTTTCTCCGTTCACTTTCTTTAAAAGCGCCTCTGTGAATGCCCGGTACATATTCGCAAAAGCCTCATATAAGCCTTCCGGATGACCGAAGGGCAGGCGTTCCAACGCCTGTGTTTCCGGATGCACATAGCCCATGCCCCGGTTCAGGGTCTGGGTAGGCTGGCCTTTCAAGGTAAGGCTTAAGGTGTTGGGTGTTTCCTGGACCCATTCGATGGCACCTTTCGTACCGAAAATCCGCACCACCAGACCGTTCATATGGCCTACACAGACCTGGGAAGAAGCAAACACTCCATGGCAGCCGTTATCAAATTCCACCAGGATATTCGCGTTCAGATCCAGGGGCTGTCCATAAGTATCCAGCATGGCGCAGACACGCTTTAAGGTGAGCCCAGTGATATAGCTCACCGTATGCTCGATATGGGAACCGATATCACCCACACAGTTGGAGCCGCCGGAGACCTTCGGATCCTTCCGCCAGGAAGAAAGCTGCAGCATTTCCTTATCCGTATTGCCGATGTCATCCACCAGATACTCCTGCAGATACTCGCCGTTGATATTGATGATCTCACCGATGACGCCTTCCCGGACCAGCGACCTGGCTTCCTTCACCATGACATTGCCGGAATGAGAATAGTTCACACCAAAGAGCAGGCCTTTCTCATCCGCGATTTTCTTCAGTTCTTCTGCTTCTTCCGCCGTAAAGGTCAGGGGTTTTTCACAGTACACATGGATGCCTCGGCTTAAGAAAGCCTTAGCGGCTTTATAGTGGGCATCATTCGGTGCGCAGATGCTCACCCAGTCGATGCCGTCTTCCCGTTCCGCTTCTTTTTCCGCCATGGTCTCATAATCCGGATAGATGCGGTCCGGGTCCAGTCCGTAGTGCTCCCCCGTGGCTTTATTCGCCTCTTCCCGTCTGGAAAAGCAGCCGGCCGCGAGGCAGGCATTCTCATTCATGGCTATCGCTTTGCGGTGCACGTCGCCGATGAACGCGTTCAGATCACCGCCTACCATACCATAACGCAGTTTCGTTCTTTTCATCATATACCTCCGTCAGTTTCCCATGGCAGCGTCAAATGCCACGTTTGAAGGCGGGAAATCCACCTTTTTCACAAAAGCACAGGCTTCCGTGGCGCCATAGACGCGGTCCATGCCGGAATCTTCCCATTCCACGGAAAGCGGTCCCTGATAATTATACTTATTCAAGATCCGTATGATCGACTCAAAGTCCACATCGCCGTGGCCTAAAGAACGGAAATTCCAGCCCCTCTTATTATCACCGAATTCGATAAAGCTGCCCAGGATGCCGGTCCTGCCGTCCAACGTGACTGCTGCGTCTTTCATATGCACATGATAGACCCGGTCGATGAAGTCTTCCAGGAAAAGCTCCGGTTTAATACCCTGCCACAGAAGATGGGACGGATCGAAGTTCAGGCCGAATTCCGGACGGTCTTCAAACAGCTCCAGCACTCTCTTACAGGTATAATAATCGAAAGCGATCTCTGTGGGATGCACTTCCAGCCCAAACTTAATGCCATTCTCTTTAAACACATCCAGAATAGGCAGCCACAGCTTCCGGACCTCCTGGAATCCATTCTCTATCAGTTCTTCCGTGTTTTGCGGGAATGAATACAGATATTTCCAGATAGGAGATCCTGTAAAACCAGTCACCACATAAGCGCCCAGATTCTTTGCCGCTATGGCCGTATATTTCATATACTCGGCCCCCCAGGCGCGGATGGCCTCCGGATCATCCTTGATCTCTGCCGGGACAAAGTTAGAAAGCCGCGGATCAGACGGATCATCCGCCACACATTGTCCTATCAGATGGGCCGCCAGGGCTTTCACGGTCAGCCCATACTTATCCAGCAGGCCCTTCACCCAATCCACATATTCAGGTTCCAATGCTGCTCTTTTAACATCAAAATGCGTTCCGACGCAGCCTAATTCCAGACCGTCATAACCCATTTCCTTTGCGATGCGGCAAGTGCTTTCCAGATCCAGATCCGCCCACTGCAATGTCGTCAATGTTACGAGTCTGCTCATATAATCCTCCTTTTTAATACAATATTATTTCCAGAAAAACAGCCCTTACCGTCAAGTGCCGGCAAGGGCTTTCACGATACTGATTCTATTGTATCACATGGCTCATAAACTGTCTACTGCTGCTCTCACTTTATCCAGAAAAGCGTCTTCTCCAAAAATATTGATCTTAAAGAAAACAGCCTGAGAACCGCCGGATGTAATAGCAGTCACTTTCAAAGTATTCCCCTTTCCTGTCATCATTACAGAACAGCTTAAGCGGTTATTTCCTATAACACTGTATCTTTCATAAACTCTCAGGGCACAGCGCACGTCTCCAACGGAATAATAGGTACTGTCTTCCAGACTGGCAGACATGCTGCCGCTCATGATCTCATTGTGCAGACGGGCCAGCGCCGAATCAAAATCTCCGCTGAAAGTTCTTTCATACTTGGCCATAACGTCCTCCTTTCTTTCTGTTACCAGCCTGAAAATAGTATATCACCTGCCTTGGAAAGGCTCAACCTGTCCTGCTTCGAAATAACACAAGTTAATCCCTTTCTGTCTGCAGAATAACCTTTTACAAGACTAAAAATGTTCTTGACCTTCAGGATCGAATGTAGTACAATAAGGGGCGTCGTAAAAAGGCTATGGGGGCGTAGCTCAGCTGGGAGAGCGTTCGGTTCGCATCCGAGAGGTCGAGGGTTCGAATCCCTTCGTCTCCATTTTACATCGT
>CACZSO010000070.1 GCA_902783795.1 uncultured Eubacteriales bacterium | reverse complement strand
GTAAGCCTCAAGGGCCCAGACCTCCATCTCACCGAAACGCTGGCCGCCGAACTGCGCCTTGCCGCCCAGCGGCTGCTGGGTGACCAGAGAGTAGGGGCCGGTGGAACGGGCATGGATCTTATCATCTACCAGGTGGTGCAGCTTCAGATAGTGCATGTGGCCGATGGTGACCGGTGCGTCAAAGAATTCACCGGTACGGCCGTCGCGCAGCTGGACCTTTCCGTCACGGGACAGCGGAACACCTCTCCACTCTTCCCTGTGGTCCAGATGGTTCCCCAGATACTCGATCACTTCATCTGCCAGCTTATCCTGGTATTTTACTTTAAAATCTTCAAAGTCGGTATTGACATAATCATTGGCGATCTCCAGCATTTCGGAGATATCCTTCTCCGTAGCACCGGCGAAAATAGGCGTAGAAATGTCAAAACCAAGGGCTTTCGCCGCCAGGCTTAAATGGATCTCCAGCACCTGCCCGATATTCATACGGGAAGGCACGCCTAACGGGTTCAGCACGATATCCAGCGGTCTTCCGTTGGGCAGGAAAGGCATATCTTCCACCGGGAGCACCCGGGAGACCACGCCCTTGTTGCCGTGACGGCCGGCCATCTTATCACCCACAGAGATCTTTCTCTTCTGGGCAATGTATACGCGTACGGATTTCGATACGCCGGGAGATAATTCTTCATTATTTTCCCGGGTAAACACTTTGGCATCCACGACGATGCCGTAAGCGCCGTGAGGTACTTTAAGGGAGGTGTCCCTGACTTCACGGGCCTTTTCACCGAAGATGGCACGTAAAAGCCGCTCTTCCGCGTTCAGTTCCGTTTCGCCCTTCGGTGTTACTTTACCTACCAGGATGTCGCCGGCACGGACTTCTGCGCCAATGCGGATCACGCCGGTATCGTCCAGGTCTTTCAGAGCATCGTCGCCCACACCGGGTACATCACGGGTGATCTCTTCCGGGCCAAGCTTCGTCTCTCTGGCTTCCACCTCATACTCCTCAATATGGATGGAGGTGTAGACATCGTCCTGGACCAGACGTTCCGAAAGAAGGACAGCATCCTCGTAGTTATAGCCTTCCCAGGTCATGAAACCGATCAGCGGGTTCTTACCCAGGGCGATCTCGCCATTATGGGTGGAAGGACCATCGGCAATGACCTGGCCTTTATTCACATGTTCGCCCTTAAAGACGATGGGTTTCTGGTTATAGGAGTTCGACTGGTTGGAACGGGTAAACTTCGAAAGTTTATAAGTGACCCGGTTTCCGTCATCATTCTTGATGATGATCTCATCAGAGGCCGAACGTTCCACGGTTCCGGACTCTTTCGCCACCACAGTAACGCCGGAGTCGATGGCAACTTTATCCGCCAGTCCTGTATCTACCACAGGAGCTTCCGTGATCATCAGCGGCACTGCCTGACGCTGCATGTTAGAACCCATCAGGGCACGGTTCGCGTCATCGTTCTCCAGGAAGGGGATCATGGAAGTCGCGACGGAGAATACCATCTTCGGGGAGACATCCATGAAGTCAATGAGACCGCGCTGATATTCTGCCATGTCATCGCGGTAACGGCCGGACACCCGGACATTCACGAAATGACCGTCTTTGTCCAGCGGCTCGTTCGCCTGCGCTACATGGAAATCATCCTCTTCATCAGCGGTCATGTAGACCACTTCGTTCGTGACCACCGGATTCTGGGGATCAGTCTTATCCACTTTCCGGTAAGGTGCTTCGATGAAGCCGTATTTATTTACCCGGGCATAGGATGCCAGGGAGTTGATCAGGCCGATGTTGGGGCCTTCAGGGGTTTCTATGGGGCACATGCGTCCATAGTGCGTGTAATGGACGTCACGGACTTCGAAACCGGCACGCTCACGGCTTAGACCGCCGGGACCCAATGCGGAAAGACGGCGCTTATGCGTCAGCTCTGATAAGGGGTTGTTCTGATCCATGAACTGGGACAGCTGGGAGGATCCGAAGAACTCCTTGACCGCCGCGGTCACAGGCTTGATGTTGATCAGAGACTGAGGCGTCACACCCTCCATATCCTGGGTGGCCATGCGCTCTCTCACCACACGTTCCATACGGCTCATGCCGATCCGGTACTGGTTCTGTAAAAGTTCACCCACCGCACGGATGCGGCGGTTGCCCAGATGGTCGATGTCATCCTTGGTGCCGATGCCGTATTCCAGGCCTAACAGGAAGTTGATAGAAGCCAGGATCTCCTCTTTCATGATATGGACCGGTACCAGGTCCTTCATGCGTTTCTTCAGTTCTTCCTTCAGCTTCTGGTCATCCAGTTTCTGGTCCAGGATCTCCATCAGTACCGGGAAATAGACCATTTCCTTAATGTCAGCTTCTTCCGGATCAAAGTTCAGGTAAGAAGAAGCTTCCACCATACGGCTGGAAAGCATCTTGAAACGATGATCGTTCTTTCTGACATAAACATATTCCACACCGGAGTTCTGGATCTTCTGCCCCAGGGGACGGTCACAGACCGTGCCGCTTTCGGCAATGATCTCTCCGGTCAGGGGGTCTACTACATCGTCATCCAAAGTAAGGCCGGCCAGGCGGAACTTGAAGTTCAGCTTCTTATTAAATTTATAGCGGCCCACATGCGCCAGATCATAGCGGCGTCCGTCAAAGAGCATGCCATTGATCAGGGTCTCGGCAGAATCCACCGAAAGAGGCTCGCCGGGACGGATCTTCTTATATAATTCCAGAAGACCTTCCGCGTAGCTCATGGATTTATCCTTGCCGAAAGTGGCCATGATCTTCGGCTCTTCACCGAACAGCTCCACGATATCCTGGTTAGAACCATAGCCTAAGGCACGGACCAGCACCGTTACCGGCACCTTGCCGATCCGGTCCACCCTGACCCAGAAGATATCATTCGAGTCTGTCTCATACTCCAGCCATGCACCACGGTTAGGGATGATCTGGCTGGAATACAGCTCTTTGCCGAGTTTGTCATTTTCAATATCAAAATATATGCCGGGAGAACGTACGATCTGGGATACGATAACACGTTCTGCTCCGTTGATCACGAAAGAGCCGGTATCCGTCATCAGCGGCAGGTCGCCCATGAAGATCTCATGATCCTTGATCTCTCCATTCACTTTGTTCGACAGACGGACCGTACATTTCAAGGGTGCCGCATAGGTAGCATCTCTTTCTCTGCACTCTTCTATGGTGTATTTGATCTCATCCCTGCACAGGTGGAATTCACCGAATTCCAGGGACAGGTTTGAGAAGTTCTCTCCGATGGGCGAAATATCTTCAAAGACTTCTTTCAGCCCTTCGGTCAGGAACCAGTCATAAGACTTTTTCTGGACCTCGATAAGATCCGGCATTTCCAGGACATCTGTCTGACGGGAAAAACTCATTCGAGTATTCTTCCCTGACTTAATTTCATGGATGCTGTTTTTTTCCATCAATGATTCTCCTGTTCTGTTATAAGTGCACGATTCACCGGCATAACGTCCAAAAACCCGGCCAGAATCCGGGATTTTCAGGGTCATTTTTTGGCCAAAAGCCACATTACCGCATAATAGCGCATTTATCAGAATAACACAGACTTGAAAAGGTGTCAAGCAGATTTTGAAAAAGATTTTTTTACGAAAACAGAGCAGAGTCTTTTTAAAAAACTCTGCCCTGAAGAAGAACATTTCAGTGTGAGATAAATATTCTTTTTATCAGACGCCCAGTACATCTTTCATATAGATCCTGGACACTTCTGCCGAATGGAAGTTGCTGACCTCGGGACGGTCAAGTTCCACACAAAGGATGCCGTCATAGCCCACTTCTTCCAGCGCAGCCTTTACGGCCTTGAAATCAATGGTGCCGTGGCCCAGCGCCCGGAAGGTGCTCATCTTTGCCGGACCTTCCAGCTTCTTAAGCTCAAAGGTATCCACATCCTTCAGGTGCATGAACTGTACCCGGGATCCCAGTTTCTTAATGAGTTCTGCCGGATCCATGCCTGCCAGGGTGGTGTGCGCTGTATCTACACAGATAGAGACATAGGCCGGGTCTGTCTTTTCCAGGAAATAGTCAATGTCGGACTCAGAAAAGACGCAGGTGCCATAGTGGGGATGGAAGGTCAATGTCACGCCTTTTTCCTTTGCATACTGCCCCACGGTATTCGCGATCCTGGCTGTGATCTCTACTTTTTCCTTATCTGTGGGACGCTCCGAAGGACCGCCGTCGCCGAATCCGCCATTCTGGCAGTTGAACCATTTTCCACCCACAGCCGCCAGGAAATCGATCTGCTTTTTCGCATTGGCGATCATGGCTTCTTCATCGAAGTTGAAATGGCCGTAAAGATTGCATAGATCCAGATCATATTTCTTCAGGATCTCGATCAGTTCATCCGGACTCTCAAAGAAATCCGCGATGAACGCAAAATTCTCCACGTGGTCATAGCCTAAAAACTTAAGCTCTCTGAAAGAATCTTCCAGCATACCTACGGCTGCGTTTCTTTCTCTGGCCCTGATCCATGTCCAGCCGGTATAACAAGCTTCCATATGTTTCCTCCTTGTAAGTTAGTTTATTCATCCAGCACACCGTGAAGTGGATTATTCTTCATGGGTGCTTTACGTTCAAACCGGGTCTTCATTTCTAAGAACTTCCCGCTCTCCGAAGATTTCCTGAAGGCTGTCATGATCTCCAGCACATGCAGCTGCTGTTCCATGCAGGCCCTGGCCTCTCTTCCGCTCTCGATGGCCTTTGCCATATCCGCCAGGCCCAAGCCCCTGGAATTCTCCCGGTAATCAAACATGAGCGGGATCTCCCGGAAGGCTTCATAAGGATCTTTCACCGGCGGAAGCAGGCCCGGATCCACAGACGGCCCGTAGAGATCATCTTCCGGACGATATAACAGCACCGGGCCGCCGAAGGTGTTCGGGTCCGGTACCACCAAAGTCCCTAACGTGCCATAGACTTCAAAATGCGGCTGCTTCTTATAATAGACATCATACGTCATAAACACGGATGCCACAGCTCCGTTTTCAAATAACACATTGCCGGTGATATAGGTATCGTTCTCTACCTTGATCCTTTCTCCGAACCGGGGGGCCGATGTGATGACCCTCTCTTCAAAGGACCGTTTGGAAAGCCCCACCAGGCCTTTTGCCGGCCCTAAAAGATTCACCAGGGCTGTGATGTAATAAGGCCCCATATCCATGACCGGGTCTCCGGCCCGCTGATAGAAGAAGTCCGGGTTCGGATGCCAGGACTCATGGCCATGGCAGATCATGGAAACATTGGCACCTATCACATCACCGATCACGCCGTCATCGATGAGTTTCCGGCAGGTCTGGATCCCTGCCCCCAGGAAAGTATCCGGGGCACCGCCCAGGAAAAGTCCCTTTTCCTTCGCCAGCTGTACCAGCTCCATTCCTTCTTCCAAGGTAGAGGCCAGCGGCTTTTCCGAGTAGACATGTTTGCCGGAAAGCAGGGCTTTCTTCGTGATCTCATAATGATTCAAGGGCGGCGTAATGTTCAGAATGATATCCACCTCCGGATCTTTAAAAGCTTCCGTCATATCCCGGTAGATCACAGGTTCCGGCACCTTAGCCCCTTTTTCTATCTCAGAATGCACATAAGCCCGGGCTTTTTCTGCGTTTTCTTTCTTAAGATCACAGACCCCCTTCAGCTGTACTTCCTTAAAGGTCAGGATCAGATTTTTCAGATAGACACCCGATATCTCGCCGCAGCCGATCATCGCAGCTCTGATCATAAATCCTCCTCCTTATTTCGATCGTTTCTTATGGTCATCATAACACTTCTTTTCCGCCTCATCAAGCAGAAATCATCATTTTCCCGGGCTGTCTTACGGGAAAATAAAGGCTTACCTGAAAAGGCCAGTCACTTTAAGCTTAAGCGACATATTTTCATCTTCACTAAGCCCTTGACGTTTATTCCTTTTATAACTATAGTAAGGACAGCAGTTAAAAAAACTGCCGGCAAGTATCACCTTACCGGCCCTGGAGGTTTTATGAAGACCAGAAAACACCTTTTCCCCCTGTTCTGCGCCCTGCAGATCACTTACTGGGGCATCTACGCATCCTTTATGGCTTACTTTTCAGCCTTTATGCTGGCCAACGGAACTCCTGCCACTCTGGTAAGTCTGATCCTTTCTTTATACCTGATGGCTGCCTTTATGGGTTCCTTCTTCTGGGGCATGCTCTCAGACAAACTGAGGACTAACCGGAAGACATTCCTGATGCAGATCGTGCTCTGCCTGATCTCCGGCCTGCTGATCTACCGCTTCCATCATATCACCGTATTAGTGGCCATCCTCTACCCCTTGCTTGGTTTTGCCACGGTGCCCGTGGCGTCTAATCTGGATTCCTGGATCATCAAGACTTTCCCGGCAGATTCTAATTACTATGGCATCTCCCGGGCTGTGTCCGCCATCGGCTACGGCATCCTGGCCCTTCTGGTGGGGCAGTTAGTCTCCCGGGTGGGCTACCAGGTGCTTCCTGTAGGACTGACCATCTTCACGGTGCTTTCCCTGGTGATCGCTTTTATCCAGCCGGACAGCCCCCAGGATGATTCCTTAAGTTCCTCTGCCGGCTTCTCAAAGGAGGATATGGGGCACCTGGTCAAAAACCGCTCCTATATGACACTCATCATCATCCTGTTCTTCATCGGCATCACGGTGGTCCCTGTCAGCAATATGAAGATCGTCCTGTACGAAAGCGTGGGCGGGGATATCCGGTGGGTCGGCTATGACTCTTTTATCGGCTGTATGATCCAGTTCCCCTTCTTTATGCTGGCCGGCCGGTTAAAGAAACTGAACCCTTCTTTGCGTCTGGTCATCGCCTCTTTAGGCCCCGCGCTTTTACTGGTCTTCTATTATCTGGCCAATATACCGCACCTGATCATAGCCGGTTCCGTGTTTTATTTTGCCGGCTACAGTATCCTGCTTCCGGCTTATCGTGAGATAGGAGCCTCCTCAGTAGAGCCCAGGCTCATGACTACCGCTCAAAGTCTTCTGGATGCAGTCTTCGCCAGCCTGGCCGGTATGACAGGCCTTCTGTACTCCGGCTATGTCATGGATACCTACGGTGTCAAGACCCTGGTGCTCATCGGCATGTTCATTTATCTGATACCTTTGACCCTGGTCATTTTCCGCTGGAGAAAGAGCCGGAACACCGTCTGATCAATGATCTGACCGCAGAAAAACTACCCTTTTCAGGCAAGCTTTCAGTGCATATTTTTCTAAGATCAGCGTGGTTCTGAATAATTGCAAAATAATGCTTGCAAAACTCGCCGGATTCTGCTATTATATACAGGCAATCGGGGCGTGGCTCAGTTTGGTAGAGCGCTTGAATGGGGTTCAAGAGGCCGCAAGTTCGATTCTTGTCGCTCCGATTAACATCATACGACCGCCGGGATCTTTTCCCGGCGGTCATTTTTTTATGTAAAAAAGCCGGCCCTCACTAAGAGGGCCGGCTTCTGCCTGTTCAACTTTTTAGATTCTTAAGTGCTTACGCAAGAAGTTTCGTTACGTTAAGCTTAACGCCGGGGCCCATGGTGGACGCCACGGTAACGGATTTAAGGAATGCGCCTTTCACTGCTGAAGGTCTGGCTTTGATAACAGCATCCATAACAGTATTGAAGTTCTCGACCAGGGCATCCTTCTCGAAAGAAGTCTTTCCAATGGGAACGTGGATGATGTTGGATCTGTCCAGACGGTATTCGATCTTACCGGCTTTCGCTTCTTTAACAGCGGTAGCAACATCCATGGTAACTGTACCGGCCTTCGGGTTCGGCATCATGCCCCTGGGACCTAACACACGACCCAGACGGCCTACCACGCCCATCATATCGGGAGTAGCGATAACAACATCGAACTCAAACCAGCCTTCATTCTGGATCCGGGGGATCAGCTCTTCGCCGCCTACGTAATCAGCGCCGGCTTCCTGAGCCTCGTCCACCTTATTACCCTTGGCAAATACCAAGACACGGACGCTCTTACCGGTACCGTTAGGAAGAACTACGGCGCCACGGATCTGCTGCTCAGCATGACGGCCGTCACAGCCTGTACGGATGTGAAGCTCAACCGTCTCATCGAATTTCGCGGAGGAAACTTCCTTCACCAGCTGGATGGCTTCATCAGCATCATAAAGAACGGAACGGTCTACTTTTTTAGCGG
>CACZSO010000069.1 GCA_902783795.1 uncultured Eubacteriales bacterium | reverse complement strand
AGCCGCCGTTGGTGCCGGTAGCCAGTCCTTCGATGGCGGCATTCAGACCGCCATTATCTTTCAGCACTGCGCCGATAACAGCCACGATGCCGAACAGCATGATAATGCCTTGGATGAAGTCATTCCAGGCGGTAGCCATATATCCGCCCATGATCACGTAGATGCCCGTAAGCACTGCCATAATGATCACACAGACTGCATAATCCACCCGGGGGAAGGCTGTCGCAAACAGACGGGAAAGCCCGTTGTAAAGGGAAGCCGTATAAGGAATGAGGAAAATGAAGGTGATTAGAGAGGCAGCGGTCTTCAGCTTCTTGGATTCAAAACGGGTGCCGAAGAAGTCAGGCATGGTCTTGGATGAAAGATGCTGAGTCATGATGCGGGTGCGCCGTCCTAAGATGGCCCAGGCTAACAGGGAGCCGATAAAGGCATTGCCTAAGCCCACCCAGGTAGACGCCAGACCGAAGTTCCAGCCGAACTGGCCCGCGTAGCCTACGAAGATAACAGCGGAGAAATAAGAAGTGCCGTAAGCGAAGGCAGAGAGCCAGGGGCCTACCTGCCGGGAACCTAAGACAAAGCCGTTGATATCAGAGGCGTGTTTTTTTGCGCGGATGCCGATAAGGATCATGACGGCAAAGAAGACGGCCATAAAGATCAGGGTGATAATGGATGCGGAATTCATGTTTTTTGTCCTTTTCTGTGGATTTTTAAGGTGCGGGGCAAGATCATTTATATCTTAACTCCCGCACCTTTTGTATGGGTAGGGGATAATCAGCCGATCACGGGAAGTTTGGCACGGAATACAGCCAGTTCATCATCGGTGGGGATGTAATCCGTCATTTCACCGTTGTGGAACTTCTCATAAGCTACCAGGTCGAAATAGCCGGTGCCGGTAAGACCGAAGACGATGTTCTTTGCTTCGCCGGTCTCTTTGCACTTCATAGCCTCATCGATGGCCACTTTGATGGCATGTGAGCTTTCGGGAGCAGGCAGGATGCCTTCGACGCGGGCGAACTTTTCAGCTGCTTCAAAGACGCTGGTCTGTTCGACTGCGACTGCTTCCATGAGGCCGTCATCGTACAGCTGGGACAGGATGGAACTCATACCGTGGTATCTTAAGCCGCCCGCATGGTTTGCGGAAGGAATGAAGTCAGATCCCAAAGTGTACATCTTAGCCAGCGGACACACCATGCCGGTGTCGCAGAAGTCGTAGGCATAGACGCCGCGGGTGAAGCTGGGGCAGGAAGCCGGTTCTACGGCGATGATCCTGGTATCCAGTTTGCCTTCGATCTTATCCCGCATGAACGGGGAGATCAGGCCGCCTAAGTTGGAGCCGCCGCCTGCGCAGCCGATGATGATATCGGGAACGATATCGTACTTCTTAAGGGCTGCCTCGGTCTCCAGACCGATGATGCTCTGATGCAGCAGTACCTGGTTCAGGACGCTGCCCAGTACGTAACGGTAACCGGGGGTAGAAGTAGCTACTTCCACAGCCTCGGAGATGGCACAGCCTAAGGAACCGGTGGTGCCGGGATGCTCAGCCAGGATCTTCTGGCCGATCTTTGTAGTCATGGAGGGGGAGGGCGTAACATCGGCGCCATAGACCCTCATCACTTCCCGGCGGAAGGGTTTCTGCTCATAGGAGACCTTCACCATATAGACTTTGCAGTCCAGACCGAAATAGGAGCAGGCCATGGAAAGAGCTGTGCCCCACTGGCCGGCGCCAGTCTCGGTGGTAACGCCCTTCAGGCCCTGCATCTTTGCGTAATAGGCCTGGGCAATGGCGGAATTCAGTTTATGAGAACCGCTGGTGTTATTGCCTTCAAATTTATAATAGATGTGAGCTGGAGTGTCCAATGCTTTCTCCAGGCAGTAAGCCCGGACCAGGGGTGACGGCCGGTACATCTTATAGAAATCCAGGATCTCTTGAGGAATGGGGATGAAAGCCGTATCATTGTCCAGTTCCTGCTTGATCAGCTCTTCGCAGAATACCGGGGCCAGCTCTTCAGCTTTCATGGGTTCATGAGTGCCGGGATTTAACAGCGGTGCCGGCTTATTCTTCATAGCCGAACGTACATTATACCATGCATTGGGCATTTCTTCTTCAGTTAAATAAATCTTGTAGGGGATCTCGTTCATGATAATTCCTTTCTTTATATATGGGTGGGTCTACTGAATGCGCGTCTTTTTTAAGGTTAAATCATTCTTCGGCGCGCATGCGCCACATTTTTGTAAGTATGATCATGATCAGCCTCCGAAGATCTTAAGCAAAGGTAAAAGAAAAAGGGTGCGGCACCGGTTAATGTGCCACACCCTTTGTAATACCTTTGTCTTAGTTAAGTATTACCGCACAGCAAATCAACCTTACTGTTTTTTCTCAGTAAAGCTAAACCAATACCAGTAAAACTCAGCTGTACGGAAATTACGTTTCATTGTGTTGCTCCTTTACTCCGGAGGCTTAAATCTATGTGCCTCGCGGAATTGTTTAGAAGTTTAGCACGATAAAGCAGGGATGTCAAGAAAAAAATATACTAAAATGAGACTTGCTGTGTTTTAATAACTGTACAATATCACCAAAGCCTTCCCCTCTGGGGAAGGTGTCTGCCGTAAGGCAGACGGATGAGGCCGCCTTCCCCTCTGGGGAAGGTGGCCCAAAGGGCCGGATGAGGTGCTCTAAGCCATATTCCACCTCATCAGTCACCCTGCGGGTGACAGCTTCCCCTCAAGGGGAAGCCTTTTTTAGCTTAACTTAAACCCTGTTCCTGTAAACAGTGCAATATCTTTCCCCAGGTCATCCGTGACTTCCACCTGCCACACAGCCGATGTTCTTCCGCTCTTGATCCTACGGCTTTTTGCGAAAAGTTTCGTTCCTTTCGAACCATTCAGATAATGGATACTCACATTCTGCGCCACCGTCGGATGATGATCATGGTTTGCGGAAACCGCAAAGGCAAAATCCGCCAATGTAAAGATCGCCCCGCCCATGACACCTTTAAGGGCGTTTCTGTGATAGTCCCGGATCTCCATGCTGCAGACACAATGATCTTCGTAAAGTTCATCGATCACCATGCCGTTTTCCGTGGCAAAACGTTCCTCTTTAAAATAGTTGCGTGCATCTTCAAGATCTTTAAAAGTACTCATGAGGACCCTCCCATCAGCTGATTTTGCAGGGCGTAATAGACCTGCCCCGGCTGGAAAACTATAACGTAAGAAAGCAGGATCTGTCAAGCAAAACCGGAAAATCTCTTCTCTCTTTAAGGAAAGCAGAAGTCAGTGCTGAAAACAGAGATAATCCCTTGTTATTTCTGCAGATTTTCTTTATAATGATTAAAACGTGATGTATGGAATAAAACGGAAGGAGAGATATTATGCGGGAAACCTTAGAGCTTAGAACTGACTGGTCCTTCAGCAGGACCTGTTCGGATGTTCCTGTTGAAATGCCATGTTGTGACGGTTGGGAAAAGATCACATTGCCCCATACCTGGAACGCTGTGGACGGTCATGACGGATCAGCCTACGAAAGAGGTGCGTACTGGTACGTGACGTCTTTTAGAGCGCCGAAACAGCCGCTTCCCGGCGGCCGGACTTATATAGAAGTCGGAGCTGCCGCCTTAGTGGGCGATGTGTATGTGAACGGGACCTTTCTGACCCGGCATGTGGGCGGCTTCAGCGCGTTCCGGGCGGATGCCACGGATGTTTTGAAAGAAGGGGAGAATATATTGGCCATCCGCTGTGACAATACCTACAGCGAGAAGGTCTATCCCCAGCGGGCGGATTTCACTTTTTATGGCGGACTTTACCGGTATGTGAAGGTGATCAGCGTAGCAGAGAGCCACTTTTCCCTGGATCATTACGGGGGATGCGGCGTCCTCATTGACACACAGACAGAGCAGGATACAGCGTATGTTTCTGCCCGTGTTTTTCTGAATAATACCAGGCCCGGTATGCAGGTCCGGCTGCAGGTCCTGGATGAGGACAGGCAGATCATTTCTGAGGCATGGAAAGAAGCAGAGGATGAGTTGGTGATGAAAACGGCGGTTCCTGCAGCGAAACTGTGGAACGGCACGGACGGTGCTTATCTGTATACAGCCCGGTTTTCATTAGTGGAATTCAATGAAGTGCTGGATGAGGTGGAAACGGCTTTCGGCATCCGTGACTTTTCCCTGGATCCAGAGGAAGGCTTCTTTTTAAATGGGCGCAGCTATGATCTTAGGGGCGTCTGCCGGCATCAGGACCGCCTGTATGAGGGCAATGCATTGACCAGGGAGGAGCATTTTGAGGACGCCCGGATCATCGCGGAGATGGGCGCCAATGCCATCCGCCTGGCCCACTACCAACAGAGCCATGACATCTATGATGCCTGCGACAGGCTGGGGCTGTGCGTATGGGCGGAGATCCCCTATTTTGCCACCACTTGGGACGATGATGCCCATGAGGCCGCGGTCAATGAGATTAAAGAGATGGTGGTGCAGAACTATAACCATCCTTCTATCTTTTTCTGGGGCTTAAGCAATGAGATCCTGATGCGCGGCAATGATCATCCGAAGCTTCTGGGCTGCCATAAAGACCTGAATGAGGCAGTAAAAGAGATAGACCCGAAACGGTATACGGTCATTGCCCATGAGTTCGGTGCCGGCTGGGACCATCCTCTCCATGACATCTCAGATGCGGAAGGCTGGAACCATTATTTCGGCTGGTACCGGGGAGAGATGGAAGGTCTGGCACAATGGCTGGATGAATATCATGCTGCCTATCCCAAACGCATGATCTCGGTGAGTGAGTATGGCTGCGATGCTGTGATCCGGTATCATTCGGATGACCCGAAGAAAATGGATTACAGTGAAGAGTATCAGGTGCTGGTCCATGAGAATGCCTGTGAGACCTTTGCCGCACGGCCTTTTGTCTGGGGCACATTTGTGTGGAACATGTTTGATTTCGGCAGTTCCTTCCGCCGGGAAGGCGGCACCAGAGGCCGGAATAATAAGGGCCTGGTCACTATGGACCGGAAGATCAGAAAAGATTCCTATTATGTATACAAAGCCTGGTTTTCAAAGGAGCCTTTCGTCCATGTGGACGGACGCCGGTATTTTAGACGGCCGGGGGATGTGACCACCGTCCGCGTACACTCAAATCTGCCCGAAGTCAGTCTTTATATTGACGGAAAACTCTTTGAAAAGAAGACAGGAGAGCACACCTTTATCTTTGAAAATGTGCCGCTGGCTAAAGAAGGGACTGCGGTTACAGCTGCAGCAGAGAATGTAAAAGATACCATCTTTTTGTATGGATGTCTGGAGGATGCGGCAGAATTTATCTTCCCGGAATTTAAGGAAGCGCAGGACGCAAAGAACTGGTTTGAAGGAGTGGAAGATATAGCCGGAGAACTGACCACCGTGCCGGGGTTCTGGTCTGTTCATGACAGCATAAAGAATGTGAAAGCCTGTCCCGAAGCTATGAAGATCGTGACTATGGCAGTGTCCGGCGCGGCTGAGCGCGTGGTGGCCGATACCCTTTATGAAGAAGGGGATCAGAATCTTTCTGTGGCAGAGTTCCTGGGCACCGGTTTCTTAGGCATTATGCTGGGAGGAAAACTGGACCAGACCATCCGGCGGATCCACAGCGCACTGACAAAAGTACCGAAGAAATAAAAAAGCAGTAGATTTCCAGCAAGGAGGGACCAGATTTGGAGACGACTATCAAAAGTAAACGTGTGAGTTATGGGCTTGTGGAGCTCCGTGATGCCGGAACGGCCAGCCCCCGGTACCGCATTTACCTTAATGGATCCGTCAGAGAATACTCGGATGATCTTAATACGATCATGAGTATCTTTGACAGAAAATACTATTGATCAAAAAACGGCTGTTTCCTCATTTTTCAGGAAACAGCCGTTTTTTATTACAGTGTTTTTTCCATGCGGATAACATCGAAGGTGTCTCCGTGGATGATGGTCTCATCTGTCACGGCATAACCCAGTTTTTCATAAAAACCTACCGCATTATCACGGCTTTCGACCACCGCAAACGTGTAGTGAAGGTTTTGAAGCCAGGCTTCTGCCTCTTTCATGACCCGTCTTCCCAGGCCTTTCCCGCGGTACTCCGGAAGCACCACGACCCGGCCGATCATGGCTGATACATCGTCCAGTTCATAGAAGCGGCAGGTGGCCACCGGGAAATCATCGTCGGTCAGGACGATGTATTTCGTGTCCGGGGTATCGTGTTCGTCAAATTCACGCCGCAGGGTTATATTATGCTGCCGGGCCATGCCCTGGATGCGCACATAATAAGCTCCGGCCTGCTGCCAGGTTTCTGTAGCTCTGATGGTTTGAATGTTCATAAAACCTCCATTCTGCGGCTTTCTTCAGGTGTTCGGATCATGAGAGCATATGAACTCTTTTCTGCCAGAAGTAGTTCTGCAGGCTGTTCATAGAATGTTTGCCGCAGTCTTTGACTTTATCGTTCCGGTTATATGCTGCATGATAAGGCATTCATGTGAAAATGAGGAAGTAATCCAACTTTCTAACAAATGACAGAAACAAGTATATCAGACTCGGACCGGCCACGCAACACAAATCATGCATCCGGTTCCAGCGAATTCCCGTCGGCTTTTCCAAGTGCTTCACAGCTTTGACAGGCGCACTCGCAAAGCCTCAAACGGCATCTGCTCCTTTACCCGTTTTGCCTTCGGGTATGATCTGCAAGCCCGTGGAATAAAAACCACTTCATGCCTTATGCGCGCGTATCCCAAAGTCAGATTCTCATATTCATGTAAGCATGCATGCGGAACGGCCGTTTTTTCTACTTTAATTATACTCCAGAGCCCTTGCGTTTCAGAAAGTATTAATATTTCAAGACAGCATGGGTGGCACATGTGATAAAGTCAGAAAACACGGCCCCGGGAAGTGAAAATAGCATTTGGGGCTGTGTTTTCAGGGATATTCTGAGAAGATGAAAGCAAAAAACACGGCCCCGGGAAAGGAAAATAGCATTTGGGGCCGTGCTGGCATGGATATTCTGAGAAGACGAAGTCATGAAATACAGCCCCGGAAAGAGAAAAGAGCGTTTGGGGCCGTGCTGGCATGGATATTCTGAGAAGACGAAGTCATGAAACACGGCCGCGGGAAAGGAAAATAGCATTTGGGGCCGTGTTAGCAGGGATATCTTGAAAAGATAAAGTCAGAAAACACGGCCCCGGGAAAGGAAAATAGCATTTGGGGCCGTGCTTACATGGATATCCTGAGAAGATAAAAGCAGAAAACACGGCCCCAGAAAGGGAAAAGAACGTTGGGACTGTGTTGGCGGTCTGGATGATCATAGATGGGTGAGCCGCAAATGGCAGCTTTTTCCTTGATCCCGGAAGGCTAAAAGAGTGCTGCACCGGCTGGAAAAAAGCGGTGAAACTTGCCTAAACATCGGCTTGAGATTTTCTGGGGGCTATGCTATAATCAAATCACTTAGATGTAAAGCTGCTGTGAACGGATATGGGCAGCAGCTTAAGAAAACGTATGCCGCACAAAAAAGCACCGCCGGAAGAAAGAGATTTCGGTTTGTTTTTGTGCGTTTTCCTGTATAAAAAGGGATGAGTGTGAGGCATATGCAAGGAGGCGTTATGGCGAAAGAGACATTTCGCGGCGGTATCCACCCGAACGAGCACAAAGAGTACTCGCGCGGAGTGGCGCTGAAGGTTTATGAGACGAAAGGAGATGTGATCCTGCCTTTATCTCAGAATATCGGCCGGCCGGCCAAACCGGTCGTTAAAAGGAATGATCCGGTGCTGGTGGGGCAGGTGATCGGGGAAGCGGACGGCTTTGTGTCTGCGAATATCATAGCTTCCGTGTCCGGAAAAGTAAAGGCGGTAGAAAAACGCCGGACACTGAATGGATCGCTTCAGGAATGTATTGTAATAGAAAATGACGGGGCTTTCACACCGCTTAAGGATTACTCTGTACGGGAGGATATCTCCTGGATCACGAATGAGGAGATCCTGGCGCGGATCAAGAATGCCGGTATCGTGGGTTTAGGCGGCGCCGGCTTCCCGACCCATGTAAAACTGGCGCCGAAGGATCCATTGGCGGTGAAATACGTCATTGTAAACGGGGCGGAGTGCGAACCTTACCTCACCTGTGATGACCAGCTGATGCGGGCCATGGGCGATGAGATCGTGGAGGGTCTGAAACTGATCCTGAAGCTCTTCCCCAATGCAGAAGGCGTGATCGCCATAGAAAAGAACAAACCGGAAGCCATCGCTTCTATGGAGCGGGCGGCGGAAGGTAATACAAAGATCCGGGTGCAGCCGCTGAAGACAAAGTACCCCCAGGGCGGTGAAAAAAGCCTGATCCGGGTGATCGCCGGGATCGACACGCCCAGGGCCATGCTTCCCGCGGATGTGGGATGTATCGTCATCAATGTAGGTACCGTATATGCCTGTCAGCGGGCGATCGTGTATAATGAGCCATTGTACCGAAGGGCCATGACGGTGACCGGCGATGCCGTGAAGGAACCTGGGAATTTCATCGTCCGGACCGGGACCCTGTTCTCGGAAGTACTGGAAGCGGCCGGCGGCGTGAAAGAAGGCGTGGAGGCCAGAAAAGCACTGGCAGGCGGCCCCATGATGGGAATCTCCATGCCGTCCTTAGACGTGCCTATCATTAAGCTGAATAACGGTCTGACCCTGCTTTCGGTGGATCCCGTGGAAAAGGCGGATGCAGCCATGACGGCCTGTCTGCACTGCGGACGCTGCACTACGGTCTGCCCCATCGGGCTGATGCCGCAGATGATGGCGGATGCGTTCATCGCCCAGGATCTGGACCGGTATGAGAAGAAACTTTACGGCCTGGAGTGTGTGGAATGCGGTTCCTGCACTTACATCTGCCCGGCTAAACGGCCACTGATGCAGACGTTTAAGCAGGCGAAGGCGGAGATAGCCGCAGTTAAAGCTGCGAAGGCAGCAGCAGGAGGTGCAAAATGAGTCAGATGCTGAATCTTTCCACAGGCCCTCATGCCAGAGATAAATGGACCACCGCTTACATTATGCGGGTAGTGGTGATAGCCCTTCTGCCCACAGCCATCATCGGCTTCATCGTAAACGGCTGGTATTCAGTCCTGATGACGGCCATAGCCATTATTACGGCCGTCCTGACGGAACTTGTTTTTGATAAGATCTGTAAGAAACCGGACACCTGGAAAGACTGGTCTGCCGTAGTCACAGGCCTTCTGCTAGCCCTGTCCCTGCCGGCGACCGTCCCGTGGTACATTCCGTTCCTCGGATCTTTGTTCGCGATCCTGGTCGTGAAGTGCTTCTTTGGCGGCCTGGGCAAAAACTTTATCAACCCGGCCCTGGCGGGCCGTTGTTTCCTGCTGATCTCCTTTGTTTCCACGGTCACCACTTTTAAGGTAGACGGTGTTTCCACTGCTACGCCTCTGGTAGACCTGGCGGCAGGCAAGACCGTCAATGTCACCCAGATGTTCCTGGGTACCGCAGGCGGTGTGCTGGGAAGCTCCATCATAGCCCTGATGGCCGGCGGCCTGATCCTCTGGGCCATGGACATCATCCATGGGGAGATCTGCTTCTCCGTCATCGTAGGCTTTTTACTCATCATCGGCCTGTTCGGCGGCCAGGGCTTCGACCCGAAGTTTTTAATGGCCCATATTTCCGGCGGCGGCGTAGTCATGGGCGCGTTCTTTATGGCGACAGATTACACAACGTCTCCGGTAAGCCGTTTAGGACAGCTGGTCTACGGCTGCTTTATCGGTGTGCTGGGCGGTCTCTTCCGAACCTTCGGATCATCGGCGGATTCCTTCAGCTACGCCATCATCATCGGCAACCTGTTTACTCCGCTGATCGATACCTTCATCGTTCCGACACCTTACGCGTACCGGAAGAAGATGATCGCTTTGCAGCGCGGCGAGAAGAAGAAAAAACTGAAAGACCAGATCCCGATCCCCGTGGTCGTGATCGCGATCGTTACCTTGATCGCAGGCATCGCATTGTCCGGAGTCTTCACCATGACGAAGGATGCCATCGAAGAGCAGCAGCTGGCGAAGAAAGCTGCTTCTTATAAAGAAGTGATGCCTGAAGCTGAAACCTTTGAAGTGAATGCCGCGGGCAAGGAAGCCATTGATGCGCTGAACGGCGAAGTCTACGGCTCATCCTTCGGCCGGTCACGGATCAATTCGGCCATCACCGGTCTGGACAGTGCCGGCAATGCCGTGGGCTACGTGATCGAGGTCACTTCCAATGACGCCTATGACGGCACGCTTACCATATCTGTCGGCATAGCATCTGACGGTACTATAAAAGGCATCGCCTTTACGGAATTGCATGAAACGCCCGGCAAAGGCTCCCTTTGTGACGAACCGGCCTTTAAGGATCAGTATAAAGACCGCAATGTGACGGCCTTTAAGGTACTTAAAGACGGCGGATCCACACTGCCGGAGGAGATCGATTCCGTCTCCGGCGCCACTGTTTCTTCAAGAGCTGTGACGAACGCCGTAAATGCCGGACTTGACTTTTACAGAACTAAGATCCAGGGAGGTGGTAACTGATGAAAAACAATCCTTATCTGGAACGGATATTTAATGGCCTTATTAAAGAGAACCCGGTGCTGGTGCTGATGCTGGGCATGTGCCCGGCACTGGCGGTCTCCACGAAGGCCATGAACGGCATCGGCATGGGGGTTTCCACCCTGGCCGTGCTGGTACTTTCAAACCTGGTGATCTCCCTTCTCAGGAAAGTGATCCCGGACGATGTCCGGCTCCCCGCCTACATCGTCATCGTGGCATCGCTGGTCACGGTCACCGAGCTGCTGATCGAAGCGTATCTTCCGGCGGTCTACGAAGAGCTGGGCATCTATATCCCGCTGATCGTGGTGAACTGCATTATCCTGGGCCGTGCGGAGGCCTATGCGAATAAAAACACCCCCGGCCTGGCGGTCATGGACGGCATCGGCATGGGCGTAGGCTTTATGATAGCCCTGACGGTGGTGGGCCTGATCCGCGAATTCCTGGGCGCCGGTACTGCCTTTAATGTGCAGGTGATCCCGAAGACGGTGGAACCCATCGCTATCTTTGTCCAGTCACCGGGCGCGTTTTTAGTATTCGCTTTTGTCATCATGGTCATGAATGCTATCGGCATCAAGACACGGCAGCGGAAACTGGTGGAGTCCAACGGCTGCAACGGTCTCTGCGGTGCCTGCCAGCTGGACTGTGACAATAGAACAGAAGAAAGCAAGGAGGCAGCACAATGAAGAGTCTGATCTTGATCATTATCTCCTGTGCCCTGGTAAACAATGTGGTCCTGAACCAGTTCCTGGGCATCTGCTCCTTCCTGGGCGTTTCCCAGCAGATGAAATCCTCCGCTTCTTTAGGTGGTGCCGTTATCTTTGTTATTACGGTAGCCTCTGCGGTAGCGAATCTTCTCTACACTTATGTGCTGGCGCCTCTGGGCCTGGATTATATGAAGACCATCGTTTTCATCCTGGTCATTGCCGCGCTGGTGCAGATCGTGGAGATGTTCTTAAAGAAAAAATCTCCGTCGGTGTATAAAGCCCTGGGTATTTATCTGCCGCTTATCACCACGAATTGTGCGGTGCTGGGCGTGGCGCTGACTAATGTGCAGAATGAATATACGTTCATCGAGAGCGT
>CACZSO010000068.1 GCA_902783795.1 uncultured Eubacteriales bacterium | reverse complement strand
GCCTCGGCAGATCGAATTTGCCAAGATGTACCTGACCGGCGTCATCACCGGCAAGCGCTATATCAAGCAGCTGGTGGAGCAGGGCATCGTGGACGGCTGGGACGACCCGAGACTGGTGACCATCGCAGCGTTAAGAAGAAGGGGTTATACACCGGAATCCATCAGATTATTCGTGGATCTGTGCGGCGTTGCGAAGGCGAATTCTTCTGTAGATTATGCCATGCTGGAGTACTGCATCCGGGAAGACCTGAAGCTGAAGAAACCGCGTATGATGGCCATCCTTCATCCGGTGAAGCTGATCATTGATAATTACCCTGAAGATCAGACAGAATACCTTACGGTGGATAATAACCTGGAAAACCCGGAACTTGGCAAGAGAGAGATCCCCTTCTCCCGGGAGATCTTTATCGAGGCAGAAGATTTTATGGAAGAGCCTCCCAAGAAGTACTTCCGGCTGTTCCCCGGCAATGAAGTGCGTCTTATGAATGCCTATCTGGTACGCTGCACAGGTCTGGATAAGGATGAGGAGGGCAATATCACGGCCATCCACTGCACCTATGATCCTGAGAGCCGGGGCGGCAATGCGCCGGACGGCCGCAAGGTGAAAGGCACCATCCACTGGGTAAATGCCGCCACCGCCGGACGTTTAGAAGTAAGACTTTACGAGAACATCGTGAACGAAGAGGGCAGGTTCAATGAAGACGGTTCTTTGAACTTAAACCCGAATTCCCTGGTGGTGATCAAAGACGCTGCTGTTGAGCCCCTTCTCATGGAAGCCAAGGCCTATGATTCCTTCCAGTTCGTCCGGAATGGATTCTTCTGCGCAGACGTGAAGGACTCTAAGGAAAATGCGCCGGTATTCAACCGCATCGTCTCGCTGAAGAGCAGCTTTAAGCTAAGTTAAAGGAAGATATCATGGCTGAGAAGATCTATACCATCCCGGTCAACGATGCATTTGACAAGCATTCGGAATGCCCCTTATGCACGATGTATAAGAAACTGGAGGATGATGCCCTTAATTTCTGCATGGGTCCTTCCTATATGGAAGAGGATATCCGGACAGAAACAAACGACCGGGGCTTCTGCAAGAGTCACATGCAGATGCTGCTTTCCATGGAAAACAAGCTGGGCCTGGCCTTGATCCTGAAGACCCATCTGGATGAACAGAAAAAACAGGCCCTTCAGGAAGTGAAAAAGGGGATCAAGCCGAAGTCACTGCTGAAAAAAGCAGAGGATGCGCCGGCAGGTACCTGGGCTCTTAAAAAGAATAAAGAGTGCTATCTCTGCGATAAGATCAATGTGATGTTCCCGCGGTACGTGGACACGGTACTGCATCTCTATAAAAAAGATCCTGAGTTCAGAAAGAAGTTTGGATCCTGCAAAGGCTTCTGCCAGGAACATTACGGGATGCTGGTGCTGAAGGCCCAGGAAAAACTGAATAAAGACGAACTTCAGGCCTTCTTTGACCTGACATCAAAGCTGTATACCGATAACCTTCAGCGCCTGTCCGATGACCTGGAATGGTTTTCGGTGAAGTTTGACTACCGGTTCAAAGATGAGCCGTGGAAAAACTCTAAAGATGCCATCGAACGGGCTGTCGTAAAGACCAGCGGCATCATAGCCTCTGAACAGGACTGACGGCTATAAAAGCTTCAAAAAAAGTTTTCATAAAATACTTGCTTTTTGCCGCCGTCGGTTTTATTATCATAGTAACAGGACAGAGAGCTTCTGTCCGGACCCTATCTATATTCTTTATGAAGGAGAGTCGGTATGAAAAAGTTTATCAATGAATTCAAGGAATTTGCCTTGAAGGGCAGTATGATCGACCTGGCCGTAGGCATGATCATCGGCGCTGCCTTTACCGCGCTGATCAACAGCCTGGTATCTAATATCTTCAATCCTGTCATTGGCCTGATCACCGGTGGTGTGGATCTGGAGAATGCGCTGAAGGTAGTGATCGGCAGTACCGTAGTGGATGGCGAGACCGTTCCGCTGACCATTAATTTCGGTGCCTTTATTTCTGCCATCATTAATTTCATCATCATGGCACTGGTCATCTTCATGTTTGTGAAAGCTGTGAACAAAGCCAGGGCACAGGCAGAAAGAATGAAGAACGGCGGCAAGGATCCGGAACCTCCGGCACCGCCCAAGATCTGTCCTTACTGCAAATCCGAGATCCCCGCGGACGCTACCCGCTGCCCGCACTGCACCTCTCTTTTAGAGGAGTAAAGCTGAGTCCGGATAGTGACAGATTATCTACAGTTTCGACATATTTTCAACACAATTATGTGATAGCATGAGCTCAATGATTGAGAAAGGAGTTTTGATCATGGGAAAAATCAGCAGTTTATTGTTTGGCAGTGCCATTTTAGGCGCAGCGGCCGCGACAGTCTACAACTATGTCAAGAATTATAAAGAGCTGGCACCGGAAAGAGCGGTTCCGGAAGGAGAAGCTGAAGAAGCAGAAGAGACTGTGACCCGCAGCTATTCTAATATTGATATGGATGCAGCGAAAGAAGCCGCGAAAAAGACTTTTGAGAACATTAAAGAACAGTCTGTAAAAGCCTGGGGCGTAGCAAAAGATTCCGCTAAGACCATTTATGATAATGTCATGGATAATTATGGCGACCAGATCAATGCTACTAAGGAAAAAGCCACGGAGGCTTATGCCGGCGCGAAAGAAAAAGTTCAGGATACATATGCAGATCTGAAAGATAAAGCTCAGGCAAAGTATGAGAACCTGAAAGAAGAGAATCCTGAATTCTTCGAAAAGGTCGAGGGCTACAAAGAGCAGGCTAAAGGCGTCTACGAGAAAGTCGCTGATAAGGTTTCCGAAGCAGCCAATGCTGTGAAGTCAGAAGTCGAGCGTTTCGTTTCTTCTGAGGAAGAGGCAGTTGATACAGAAGACATCTGTGAAGAAGCTGGAGAAGCAGTAGAAGATGCGGCAGAAGAAGTACAGGATGCTGTTGAAGATGTCGTTGAAGAAATGAAAGAAAAGGCTGATGAATTCGTAGAGAATTTCTAAGACCGGATCTTTCGGGACGGAAACTTGAACACCGGCCCCTCTGTTCATAGAGATTATGAACAGAGGGGTTTTTTAACGAAGAGAAAGACCTATGAAAACTTATACAGTAACTGTAACAGATAAAAAAAGTTTTCAGGCAGCCGAAGGCATATCTCTCTTAAAGGCCCTGAATGATGCCGGCATTTTCCTGGATGCTCCCTGCGGTGGAGAAGGAAAATGCAGAAAATGTAAAGTGATCCTTAAGGGAGAAGAAGTCCTGGCCTGCCGGATCCATATTACTGAAGATCTTACCATCAGTCTGCCTGAAAGTGCAAAGGAAAACGTGGTCCAGCAGGCTGCGACACCGGATGCCCCTTATGCGCCGCTGAAAGAAGGATATCAACTGGCTTTTGATATCGGCACTACTACGGTGGTGGGGTATCTGCTGGATAAAACAGACGGGCGGATATTGAAGACTGAGGGAATGCTGAATCCCCAGGCTTCCTTTGGCGCCGATGTGATCTCCAGAATCCGGGAGGCTATGGGAGGATCTCTTATACAGCTTCAGAACAGCATCCGGGAAGCCTTGACTGCTATTACAGAGCATCTGTGTGAGGCTTTCAGGATCAGCCCGGAGGAAATCTCTGCCGTCTGTGTGGTGGGAAATCCCTGCATGCAGCAGCTCTTTTTAGGAATCATGCCGGATAACCTGGCCACAGTCCCCTTTGCCCCGGTACTGACGAAAACAGAGATCACAAAGGCAGCCGATGTGATCCCCTCTCTTACAAATGCTGACCTTCTGACGGTGCCTGACATCTCCGGTTATGTAGGGGCCGATACCTTGGCCTGTGTCATGGCTGTGGAACAGTATAAGAAGGACGGTGTCATGCTCATGCTGGATATCGGGACTAACGGTGAAATGGTGCTGGGCAATAAAGACCGGATGGCGGCCTGTTCTACCGCGGCAGGTCCGGCACTGGAAGGGGCAGACATCCGTTTCGGCATGCGGGCTAAAGACGGCGCCATCGACCATGTCCATGCGGAAAATGGTGAGCTGAAAGTCCATGTTATAGGGGAAACAGAGGCAGAAGGCATCTGTGGCTCCGGCCTCATCGATGCGGTGGCGGCAGCGCTGGAAACGGAAAAGATCAATATGTTCGGCCGGATCCAGGAAGAAGAGGAAACAGAAGAGGGCCGGATCATCCGGCTGACAGATAAGGTCTATCTTACCCAGGATGATATCCGGAAAGTGCAGCTGGCAAAAGGCGCTGTGGCAGCGGGTATTGAGCTCATGATGGCTTCTCTTGGGATCACCACAGAGGATATTAAAGAAGTGTCATTGGCCGGTGCTTTCGGAAGCTATATCGACCCGGCCTCCGCCTGCCGGATAGGCCTGATCCCGGAGGATCTTCTGAACAGGACAGCGGCTATCGGAAATGCCGCAGGAAGCGGCAGTGTGAAGATGGTAAAGAATCATGAAGTCTTTCTGGATTCGGAAAAGATCAAAAACAGGATCACCTTTCTGGAACTGGCCGCACTGCCGGAATTCCAGGAAACCTTCGTCGAACACATGAATTTCCCGGGAGATGAGGATGAAATGTAGGAAAAATAAGGATTTTCAAGCATTTTTTAAGAAAAAAGCTTGACTTTCCCGAAAAAAACGTTACAATAATCGAGGTATGTAGTTTGATGTAAGTGGGCTTTCAAAGAGCCCGCTTTTCTTATGCTTCTTTTTACCAGACGGAGGGAATGATGACAAAACACGAACGGTATGAAAAAGAGACCGAAGCACTGCTTATGCCCATTACAGAACCATTAGGCATCAGTGTCTATGATGTGGAATACGTGAAGGAAGGCTCTGACTATTATCTCCGGGTCTACATCGAGAAGGAAGGCGGTGTGTCCGTCAATGACTGTGAAGCCGTCCACCGGCCGCTGTCAGACGCCCTGGATCAAAAGGATTTCATCAGTGAAGCCTATATCCTGGAAGTTTCCAGTTTAGGCCTGGGACGCCCCATTAAAAAGGATAAGGACTTTAACCGGAACCTGGGGAAAGAAGTGGAAGTTTCTCTGTATAAGAAAACAGAGGACATAAAGGAACTGACAGGCATTTTAAAAGCCTGGGACAAAGATACCGTTACGGTGGAAACAGAAGAAAAAGAACTGATACTGGACAGAAAAAACATTGCCCGCATGGCAGAATACATAGACTGGGACAGCTGAAAGGAGATTGAGGGAAAAAATGAATGCAGAATTAAAAGAAGCGTTAGACGCTCTGGAAAAAGAAAAAGGGATCAGCAAGGATGCTCTGTTTGATGCTATCGATGCTTCTCTTCACAAGGCCTGTGAGAACCATTTCGGCTCTACAGAGAACATCGTGGTGAGCATTGACCGGGAAACCTGTGATTTTGATATTTATACCGAAAAAATGGTGGTCAATGAAGTGAAAGACCCCATTCATGAGATCTCCTATGAAGATGCGAAAAAGATCAATAAGCGGGCGAAGATCGATGAGATCACCAGAGTGCATATAAAATCCAAGGAATTCGGCCGGATCGCGGCACAGAACGCTAAGAGCATCATCCTTCAGAAGATCAGGGAAGAAGAGCGTCAGAGCATTTCCGATTATTTCAATAAAAAAGCCCATGATATCATGACGGGCATCGTCCAGCGGGTATCCAACGGCGTGGTCTCCGTAAATCTGGGAAGGACAGATGCAGTGCTGACCCAGGAAGATATCATCCCCGGCGAAGTCTTCATCCCCACCCAGCATATCAAAGTATATGTGGTGGGCATGAGAGACGGCGGCAAGGGCCCCCGGGTCCAGATCTCCCGGACGAAGGCTGCCATGGTAAAGCGCCTGTTTGAGCTGGAAGTAGCTGAAATGAAGGATAAGACCGTAGAGATCAAGGCTATCAGCCGTGAAGCCGGCAGCCGTACAAAGATGGCCGTCTGGTCCAATGATCCGAATGTGGATCCCATCGGGGCCTGCATCGGTGTGAATGGAAGCCGCATCACCCCCATCGTCAATGAGCTGAACGGGGAAAAGATCGATATCATCCATTGGAGTGACAATCCGGCTATTCTGGTCGAAAATGCGCTTTCACCCGCTAAGGTCGTGGCGGTAGCCGCGGATGAAGATGAACATTCCGCTTTAGTCGTGGTCCCGAATGACCAGCTTTCCCTGGCCATCGGAATGAAGGGTCAGAATGCCCGGCTGGCAGCTAAACTGACAGGCTATAAGATCGACATCAAGTCTGAATCCCAGGCCAGAGATGAAGGCCTCTTCGAGAACTATGAAGAAGACGATGAGTACGACGAAGAGTACGAAGACTATGGCGAGGACTATGATGACGAAGCTTACGGCGAAGATGGCTACGATGAAGACTATGAGTCTTACGATGAAGATGGTCCTGAAGAGTACGAGGATGAGACAGAGGAGATAGAGGACGATCTTTACGAAACCTACGAAGATACGGATTCAGATGACCCCGGATCCGAAACATAAGGAGAAGCAAGTTCAATCAGATGGATAAAGTACTGGCATTGCTCGGACTTTCAAAAAAGTCAGGAAACATTGTCTCAGGCGAATTTGCGGTAAAGGAAGCCGTCAGGAGCCAGAAGGCCCGGCTGGTGATCGTGGCAGAAGACGCGTCAGAAAACACCAAAAAACTTTTTACCGATAAATGCCTGACCTACAGCGTGCCCTGTGTTTTCTACAGTGACAAAGAATCTCTGGGAAGAGCACTTGGGACAAAAGAGAGATCATCGGCAGCGGTTCTTGACGAAGGACTGGCCGGAGCAATAGTTAAGAAAATGGAATGAACGGGGGAATCGAATATATGGCGAAAATCAGATTATTTGAATTAGCAAAAGAACTGGATATAGACAGTAAAGAAATCATTGACTTCCTGGGCGGAGAGCTGAAATCTCAGTCCGGCCTGGATGATGCCCAGGTGGAAAGTGTAAGGAAGAAATTTACCAAAAAGCCCCAGCCGAAAGAGGCCAGGGCTGAAAGACCTGCCAAGGCTCCTGATGGAGCTGTGAAAAAAGCGGCTCCGGCAGATAAAACGGGGGAACCGAAAAAGAAGAAGCCCATCCTGGTCTTCCGGCCGGAGAATTCCAGCATGAGCGGTGCCTGGAATAAAGATGGAAGAGGCCAGGCGGGCGGCCAGGGACAGAAAAAGAAAAATCCCGCCCAGAACCAGGGCGAAAGAAGGAATCCCCGGCCCCAGGGACAGCGGCCCCAGGAGGGTCAGCCTAATGAGCGTCGGGTGATCCGCGCCAACGTGCCTACCACGGCGGAGACTTACCGGGAATTCGCGAAAGAAGAAGAAAGACCGGTCAGGAAGCCGGCGCCTGAAGCTTCAGCAGTACAGGAAGTGAAACAGGAAGCGGCAGCAGAAGCAGTGGTCAATGAAACGGCAGCGGTCAATGAAACAGCTGAAGTAAAAGAAGTCCGCGCTGAAGCACCCGCAAAAGAAACAGTCGTGAATGAAAATGTGAAGGAAGATGTGAAGGCTGAGGCTGCAGAGACGGTCAAGGAAACGGCTGAAGCTGCAGAGACCCAGGCCCCCGAAACACCCCTTCGTCCTGTACGGAAAAATGTCTTCCGTGAAATGGAAGAGAAAAAGCGGGAGCAGGAGCTTAGGCGTCAGCAGGAAGCTGCGGCCCAGGCTGCCCGTGAAGAAAAGAATCCTCGGAAGAAAGACGATAAGAACCGGAATGCAGGAGCAAAGGATGGCCGTCAGAGTACAGGCGCTAACCGTCCTTTAAGAGATGGCCAGAACCGGGGACAGCGGCAGAATGCCCAGAATCAGGGCGACAGGAGAAATCCGAACCGGGAAGGTTCCCAGTCCGGCCAGCAGAAGAGCGGAAGGCCTAATTTCCATTTCTCTGAGAATAATAACCGGACCGGACGTCCTCAGCAAGGTCAGCAGAACACATCTGGCGGACTTAAGCAGGGCGGATCCTTCCAGAGAGGCCGTTCCCAGGGATCACAGGCCAGTGCCCAGCCGGCATTCTCCCAGAAGAGCGATGTCAGGGGCAAAAAGGAAAATAAGTCTGATAAGGACAGAAGGAATAATAACGACAGGACCGGAAAGAACCAGGAGAACTTCAGAAACCTGTCCCGTAAAAACGAGACTCATAAAAAACCTGAAGTCCAGAAGGTAGAAGAGCAGATCAAGATGATCGTACTGCCGGATGTGATCACTTTAAAGGATCTTTCTGATAAGATGAAGATGAAACCTTCGGACCTTATCAAGAAGCTGTTCCTGAAGGGCAAGATGCTGACACCCAACTCTGAGCTTTCTTATGAAGAAGCAGAAGAGATCGCTTTGGAATACGAGATCCTCTGTGAAAAAGAAGAGCAGGTAGACGTGATCGAAGAGCTCTTAAAGGAGGAAGAAGAGGACGAGAAGCTGATGGTGAAGCGTCCTCCGGTGGTCTGTGTCATGGGTCACGTCGACCATGGTAAGACCTCCCTTTTGGATGCGATCCGTGAGACGAATGTGACCGCCAGAGAAGCCGGCGGCATCACCCAGCACATCGGCGCCTATATGATCGAGCATAACGGCGAGAAGATCACCTTCCTGGATACGCCCGGTCATGAGGCTTTCACTGCCATGCGTATGCGCGGCGCCCAGGCGACAGATATTGCCATCCTGGTCATCGCGGCAGATGACGGCGTCATGCCTCAGACGGTAGAAGCCATCAATCATGCGAAAGCGGCCGGTGTGGACGTGATCGTCGCTGTGAATAAGATCGATAAGCCTGATGCGAATGTAGACCGTGTGAAGCAGGAACTGACAGAATACGGCCTGATCGCTGAAGACTGGGGCGGAGATACGGTATTCTGCCCGGTGTCTGCAAAGACCGGTGAAGGGATAGAAAACCTGTTGGAGATGATCCTTCTGGTAACAGAAGTAAAGGAACTGAAGGCTAATCCGAACCGTACCATGAGAGGCATCGTGATCGAGGCGAAGCTGGACAAGGGCCGCGGCCCGGTGGCTAAAAAGAAAAAAAAAAAAGGCACCCTGAAGGTGGGCGATTTTGTTTCTGCAGGATCTACCTACGGACGCGTCCGTGCCATGCTGGATGCTGACGGTAATAACCTGAAATCAGCACTGCCTTCTACTCCGGTAGAGATCCTGGGTCTTAACGGTGTGCCGAATGCGGGCGAGATCTGCATCGGACATAAGAATGAGAAGGATGCCAGAAGCTTTGCTGAGACCTTCGTGGCTGAGGAAAAGAAGCAGAAACTGAACGAAACGAAACAGAGGCTGACCATGGATTCCCTGTTTGAGCAGATCCAGGCCGGTGAGATCAAAGAACTGCCCATCATTGTCAAGGCGGATGTGCAGGGTTCTGTGGAAGCTGTCCGGAATTCCCTGGAGAAGCTTTCTAATGAGGAAGTGGCCGTTAAGGTCATCCACAGCGGTGTGGGTGCGATCAACGAGTCCGATGTAACATTGGCTTCTGCGTCCAACGCCCTGATCATCGGCTTCAATGTACGTCCGGATGCCCAGGCCAAGTCCCTTTCGGAATCTGAAGAAGTAGATATCAAGCTGTACCGTGTCATTTACCAGGCTATCGAGGATGTGGAGCGCGCCTTAAAGGGCATGAAGGCTCCTGTCTACGAAGAGAAGATCCTGGGCCATGCCGAGATCCGCCAGACATTCAAGGCCTCCGGCGTGGGTATGATCGCCGGATGCTATGTGACAGACGGTATCGTGGAACGTAACTGCCAGGTCCGCATCAAACGTGACAAAGACCAGATCTATGAAGGACCGCTGGTATCCCTGAAGCGTTTTAAGGACGATGTCAGGGAAGCCAGGGAAGGCTACGAATGCGGTATGGTCTTTGAAAAGTTCAATGACCTCCAGGAAGGCGACCAGATCGAAGCCTATAAGATGGTGGAAGTGGAACAGAAGTAACCAGGAGGTACTGACATTGAGAAAAGGCAGCATAAAAAGCGACAGGATCAATGCAGAGGTAAGAAGAGAACTCAGCAATATCATCCTGAACGAGATCAAAGATCCCCGGATCCACCCTATGACATCGGTGGTATCGGCGGAGGTCACCACAGATCTTAAATACTGTACGGTCAGGATCTCTGTCATGGCAGATGATGAAGCCCGTGATAAGACCATGGAAGGTCTGAAAAAAGCGACGCCCTTCATCCGCCGGGAACTGGCCCGGACGGTCAACTTAAGAAATACACCGGAGCTTAGATTCGTTTCTGATACAGGAATCGAAAATGGTATCCATATGTCGGAACTGATCGATGAAGTAACCAGAAAAGACCGGGAAGCCCAGGCAAAACGGGGAGAAGAAGAGGAAGAGGATGGATCGTTTTGACCAGATCTTAACGGAAGATATTAAAACAGTGGCGGTCCTGGGCCATGTACACCCGGACGGAGACTGTGTGGGAGCGGTAACAGCGGTGTATGAATACCTGCACGAAAACTTCCCGCAGCTTATCATCGTCCCCTTCCTGGAGGAACCCGTAGCGGAGCTTTCCTTCCTGGAAGAAGATATACCGGTGGAACGCTCATATTCCGGCCGTATTTTCGATCTCTGCATCATTCTGGACTGTTCGGACCTTGAAAGGGCAGGCGCCGGAAAAGAGGCCTTTTCGAACGCCAGACGTACATTTGTCGTAGACCATCATGAAACGGATAAAGGTTACGGCGACGTGAACGTGGTGCGGGGAGAGGCTTCCTCTACCTGTGAGATGCTGTTTGACCTTTTTGATAAAGAGAAGATCAGCTGTAAAACAGCCTTGAGCCTGTATACCGGGATCATCCATGATACGGGAGTATTTGAATACGACTGCACATCGCCCTCTACATTGCGGGCAGCTGCGGACCTGGTGGAAAAAGGCATTGATTTTGCCTCTGTCATCCGGGATTCGGTGGTGCTGAAATCCTATAAGGAAAGCCGGATGATCGCCGATATGGTCATGAAATCGGTTCTGTGTGAGGAGAGATCCTTTTTATACGCTGTAGCGGATAAGGCTTTCCAGGAGAAACATGGTGTATCTTCTAAAGAACTTCATTCCGTGGTCGCAAATCTGAATGAGATCCGCGGCGCTGATACAGTCCTGTTCATCTATGAACTGGAGGACGGAAGCTTTAAGGGATCTCTTCGCTCCAAGGAGCATACCGATGTATCGAAGATTGCGGGAAATTTCGGCGGAGGCGGACATAAAAGGGCAGCTGGCTTTACACTAAATACAGAGCCTGAAGCATGTGTCCGGAAAGTCATGGAAATGCTGGGATCAGGGGATTATACAGCATGAAAGGTGTGCTGATCGTTGATAAACCGGCAGGTTTTACATCCTTCGATGTGATCGCGAAACTGAGGAAAACGCTTCAGATGAAACGCATGGGGCATGGAGGCACATTGGATCCTGAAGCCACCGGGGTGCTGGTGGTGTTCCTGGGAGAAGCCACCAGGCTCTGCGACTATTTCCCTGATTCGGATAAGACCTATGAAGCCGAGATGACGCTGGGTATCGCCACAGACACGGAAGACATCTGGGGGCAGGTGACAGAGACAGCGCCCGTCAATGTATCGGAAGAACAGGTGCAGGAAGTGCTGGAAAGTTTCCGGGGACCTTATCTTCAGACGCCTCCCATGGTTTCAGCCAAAAAGGTGGGCGGGAAAAAGCTATATGAATATGCCCGCCAGGGGATCGAGATCGAGCGGAAGCCCGAAGAACGTATGATCTATGACCTTACGGTGCTTGAGATGGAACTTCCCCGGGTCAGGTTCCGGGCGAGCGTAAGTAAAGGTACTTATATTCGGACACTGTGCACAGATGCAGGGAAAAAGCTGGGACTTCCGGCCTGCATGAGTGCCCTTCGAAGGACGGTGCAAGGCCGCTTCAGCATAGACGAGGCCCATACCCTGGAGGAGATCAGTACCTGTGCAGCTGAAGGCAGGATAGAAGAACTGATCCTGCCGACGGAGCGCCTTTTTGACTGCCCGGAAGTCAGGGTGACAGAAACAGGCGAAAAGCGGCTGTTCAACGGGAATCCGCTGAAAAAAGAAGAAATCATCAAAAAAGAAGACAGTTGTCCGGAGGATGAAATAGAAGGCCTGATCAAGGTCTTTGACCGGAAAAAAACCTTCCGTGGGATCTACCGGTTCGATGCCGGCAGGAATCTTTATGTACCAGAGAAAATGTTTTTGGGAGACTGAGCTGTTTTTAACTGACCATGATCTGCTACGACGATATAGATGCGATAGACATAACTGAATATACAGCAGTGACTGCGGGAAAATTTGACGGTGTGCATAAGGGCCATCAGAAACTGCTTTCTGAACTTGCAAAGGCAGCGGGAAAAGACTTAAAGACCCTGGTCATTCGCCTGAAACCCATGAACCATGCCCAGAAGAGACTGATGACGGACGAGGAAACGGCTCAGGTCTTTGAGGCCCTGGGGGTGGATATTCTGGTGGAACTGAGGCTCGACTCGGAACTGATGCAGCTTTCGGCTGAAAGCTTTGTCCGGGACATCCTGATAGAGAAATGCCGGATGAAGACCTTTGTCTGCGGGGCGGATTTTTCCTTTGGCCGCGGAAAGGCCGGCAATGAAGCTTTGCTGGAGACCATGGGAAAAAGCCTGGGTTTTGAGACCATCGTCCTTAAGAAAGAAACAGAAGAAAAGACGGAAGTTTCTTCCACCAGGATTCGGAAACTGCTTGAAACGGGAGATCTTCAAGGCACAGAACAGCTGCTGGGCCGGCCCTATAGTATTACCGGTACGGTGGTCCACGGGCGCCATCTGGCCACATCCTTAGGCTTCCCCACCGCCAATGTGATCCCTGATCCGGAAAAGATCCTGCCGCCTTTCGGTGTTTATGCAGTACAGGCAGAAGTGGAAGACGTCACGTATCCCGGTATGGCTAATCTGGGGGTCAAACCCACGGTCACGGAAGATGAACAGGTCCTCCTGGAAGTCAGTCTCATGAACTTTTCCGGGGATCTGTATGATAAAAAACTTAAGGCTGCGTTCCTGGAATTCATCCGTCCGGAGCAGAAGTTCTCTTCCATAGACGAACTGAAAAAGCAGCTGACAAAAGACTATGAAGCCTGCCGAAGCTGTTTTGACTTATAAATAACATTGGCGGCTGTAATAATGGGATGGCTTTAAGAAGGGGAGTAAAGATGCTGGAAAAGATCAGGGAAATACTGGCAGTGACCTGTCTCATCAATCCCAAGGATATTAAAGAAGACAGCGATTTTTCGAAGGACCTGGGTCTTAATTCCCTGGATCTTTACCGTCTTGGAAATGTGATGGAAGAACGGTTTGGCATTCCGGT
>CACZSO010000067.1 GCA_902783795.1 uncultured Eubacteriales bacterium | reverse complement strand
GTCTTTTAAGCCCAGCGCGGCTTCCAATGCTGCCTTCGGCTGTACGCCTACGGTCGCTGCCGCAGCTTTTCCATCCTTTACAAGAACGATCATGGGGATACTCATGGCGTTGAACATGACCGCCAGTTCCTGCTCGTCATCCACATTGATCTTACCGACTTTAAGAACACCGGAATACTCCGCTGCGATCTCTGAAATGACCGGGGCCAGCATACGGCAAGGGCCGCACCACTCTGCCCAAAGGTCTAACAATACCGGCTTATCTGAATTAACTACTTCTTCTTCAAAATTCTCTTTTGTGATCGTCAGTTCCATAATTTCCTCCTGATCGTTTAAACACTCGTTCCTGCTAAAGAAGATTCCTTAAAAAGAGGTCTTGCAGGATAGTTTCATTTACGGACTATATTATATCATAATTTACCAACAGTGTCAAAAGGACAAATCGCTTTCTTAAGCCCTCCGGACACGGTAAGAAAGTGGCGCCGATGCCTTGTAAAATCCTTAAGACAATGCTATAATGCCCCGTAAGAAAACTGACATAGACAACATCTTCATTTTATATATAAAGGAGTTCTGTTATGACAGAAAAAGATCTTCCGGAAGAGATAAAAGAAGTTTCTCCTCCTGAAGCAGAAAGTAAGACAGAGAAAAAGAAAAGAAAAAAAATCCTGGCTTCTGCCGCTGCCGGGATCACAGCACTCAGCCTGATGGTGGGAAGCATCTTCTCTGCCCCTGCGGAGATCATCAAACCACCCACCTCTGATCAGGAACGGCCAGCGGTGATCGTGCAGTACGAGGCCCAGACGGACACCGAAGATGCCCTGGCCGATGAAGAGGACGAGGAAGATAAGAAAAAGGGGCTGAAAGCCTCCATCAAACGTTTTATCCAAAGCCTTCCGTTAGCCGCCCGGCTGTTCTTCATCCTGCCCCTGTGGATCATCGGTTACGGACTCATAGCCATATTTACAGCGCTGTTTGAACCGGTGATCGCCCCGGTCCTCAGCGTCCTGATCAAATGGCTCCTGGTGGGCGGCCTGTTTGCCGGCGCTTTCTTCCTGCTGAAGAAGACCATAGCCCCTGACACCCCCATCACCAAGATCTTCTCCAAAAGGAACATCATCCTGATCCTTTCGGGAGCCGCCGTCTTTGGGACGGGAGATTATTTTGCCATGGAATACGTGAGTCATTACGAATTCTGGAGGAACATCGTCTGCATGGGCGGCGGCGTATTGCTGCTGGCAGTCTTTGCCCTGCGTATGCTTTCATCCAGAAAAAAAGCCAGAGCCTTATCTTAAAGACCCTGGCTTCTTCTTTATTTCAGAAGCTCCTCGATATAGTTTATCAGCTCTTCTTTTTCCATAGCCCCCAGATGCTGGTCTACGATCTCTCCTTTTTCATTGATAAAAACAGAGAGCGGGATCGAATAAACATCATAGGCTTTCACCGCATTTTCATCAGTATCATAATAAACAGGGAAACTGTATCCGTTTTTTTCAAGAAAATGCATAACGCCCCGCTGCATTTCACGGTATCCATCCATCAGATCCACCATCATAAAATTAATCTGCTCCCCGTACTGTTGAAATGCCTCGTTAAACCCGGGCAGTTCATAACAGCATGGCGGACACCAGGTGGCCCAGAAATTGACGATGACAGGTTTTCCCCGGAAATCAGACAGCTGTACGATATTTCCCTCTGCATCCTTCACCTGGAAATCCGGTGCGGGATTCTCCAATACTTCTTCGGTGGAAGACGGTTCTTCACTTATCTCTTCCGGTTCTGATGTGCTTACTTCTGTAGTATCGGTACTTGTGCTGCTGCTCTCCTCTTCGTGAGTTCCGGTTTCTATATATTCGCTCTTTTCTGTTCCGGCTTTCGTCTTTTCCGGACTTACCCGGGAAGAAAGCTTTTTATACGCAAAAAACGCACCTAAAACAAGGACTGCGATCAATGCCAGCATCAAGAGTGACTGCCATTTTTTATTCATCATCGATCTCCTCTGAATCTTATCTTTCCATTTTTACCAGATATTCTGTAGTCCCTTCTTCCAGCTTTTTCATCTCTGTCCTATGAAAACCATGGGCTTCATAAAACCGGATGGCATCTGTATTCTTTTCAATGGCCCACAGGAATTTCACCGGGAAGTTATCCTTTGCATATTCGATCAATGCTGCTCCGATCCCCTGGTTCTGAAAGAAATGATCTACATATAATTCAAGGATCTCGCTGCCCTCAATATGCATCATTCCCTTCACGATACCATCGTCATACACAAGGATACGGTCAAGAATACCGGGATTTTTATATTTCTCTGCCACTCGGAGGACCTGCAGTTCTCCGAATGAATAGCTGTCGTTTTTAAATATCGGGCGATAGTTTATCCGCTTTACAAATACAAGGATCTCTGCGATCCTGGAAAGGTCCTCTGCGGTTGCTTTTCTGATCATATCATTAACTCTTATTCAACTTTGTAATGTTTCCTGTAGGTATCCGTGTACCATTTCGGGACTGTCCGGGTAAAGGTGTCGAAATCCTCCAGAGCTCTCCTGGCTCGTTTCACCATCCCATCGATATCCTGCTGTCCGAATTTCTCTGCCCATTTGATGGAAAACAAGGAGGCATGGGCCACATAGACGGCATTCGTGCTCCAGAAATCAGCCGGGATAACGTCATCAAAATAAGCGTCGATCTGTCCGATGCAGTAGGGAATGCTGACTTCTGTCCCGAAACTTTCCAGTTTGTAAAACTCCTCGTAGGGGTCTCCCACTTCCCACCGGTTGAAATCAATGACGCCGATGTTCCCGTCATTTCTGTAGATCAGATTCCCCGGATGGAAATCTCCATGCAGATATACCGGGGCTTTCCTCCAGATATCATCCATGTGATCTTTTACAAACCGTATAACCGTCTCATCCCCCGGGATCCTTAAGTTTGAATCCTCATACCGTGCCAGCTGCTGCAGTTTTTTCTCTTTCTTTGTCTTCTCCGGCCTATCCTTCAGATCCACCGGGACAGCGTGTATCTTCTTAAGTATCCCGCCGGCCTGTCTTCCCAGCCGATACTGTTCTTCATAAGAAAGCCGGGGCAGCATGGACTCCAGGTCACAGCCTTCCACCCAGGTAAGCAGGATGTATACTTTCTTGTATTCGCTGCAGGTCCCGAATTCTAAGGGCATGGACATGGGAAAGCCGAGGCGAGAATACTTTTCTATGATCTCGTACTCCTTCTTTTTCTCATGGTACTGCCCTATATCAGACAGCCGGAGAAGCAGGTATCTGCCATCCACTGTTTTTATCCGGTATTTCCTGTCACTGGACCAACCCTTATCCACCGGTTCCACAGCGGCCCAGTTTTTACTGGATCCAATATCTAAGAACATCTTATTTTTCTCTCATATCGAAGCTTCCGGGGAAGCGGATCTTATAAAAAAGCTTCTTAGGCCATGATCCGGATCCTGCATTCAGGATCGCCCATTTTTACGCTGCTGATCAGTTCTGCCTGTACTTCTTTCTCAAAAATGATCTTAAACATACGCTTTGTATATCCCAGGGTGCAGTAACACCAGGTCTTAGACAATGTTTCTTCATTTTTGTTGACACAGGAACAATAACATACCGGATAGATCAGGTATAGATCATTCCCGTCATATTCCAGTGTAAATCCCAGCTCCAGCTGGTTTATTTTTTCCGCAAAGACGGCCGGATCTTTTTCTGTATCATAAACTTTTTTCAGTTTTTCTGCAAATCTTTTTGACGGGCCGCAGGCGCAGTCCATACGGATGGTCTTTACCGTTTCGTCCTCATAATGCTCTTCCAGAAATGAGCAGACATGCTTAGCCCACTCAGCCTTTCTTTGAGCATTGGCGGATTTTGAAAGCGGGTAACTTTTGGAAAACTCTTCTGCCATTGCCTGCTCATTGTGTGCGGTCATGCTTTCTAAAAGCCTGCGCGCCTGTGCATTATCGTTATTAGCCATTAGATCTTCTCCCTGGCCCCTGTACGGACTTTTTGATAATAAAGAACCCCGGCAGTCATGCAGTTCATGCTGCCGGGGATCCTTATCTTAATTCATCAGATACCTGATGCCAGGACCTTTTTATTTAAGATCAGCAATAGCAGCCTGAGCGGCAGCCAGTCTGGCAATGGGTACACGGAACGGTGAGCAGGACACATAGTCCAGACCGATCTTATGGCAGAACTCCACAGATGAAGGATCTCCGCCGTGCTCGCCGCAGATGCCGATGTGCAGCTTCGGAT
>CACZSO010000066.1 GCA_902783795.1 uncultured Eubacteriales bacterium | reverse complement strand
TTTGACGAACCGGTCAGGGCCGTTACACCCGGCCAGTCACTGGTTTTATATGAAGATGACCATATCCTTTTAGGTGCCCTCATCCGCTGACAAAAAGAACGCTCCCGGCCTGATCGTGCCGGGAGCGTTCTTTCTTTTGTTTTTATATCTGCATCTGCAGCGCGATCTTTAACGCTTCTTCATCCTCTTTTGTCAAGGGATTCAGGGATTTTGCGTTCATGATCTCTTTCACATAGGTGTAGCAGCCCTCCGGCCCGTGCATGCAGTTGATGACTACTCCGTTATTTTCATTCGTCAAAAGCGCAATAGAAGAGGATACTTTGCCGGCCATGCCCGGGAATGCATTGTATTTCACGACGCCGGTCTTCCGGATGGCTGTCAGCAGATTTTCATTCAGCTTCACCAGTTCATCTGTGTTGTTTTTCAGCCGGATCTTCATCTCCCGGTTATCCTCCAGGACCTCCCGGAGGGTTTCTTCCATAGAATCGCCATTGCTGTCGCGCATAAAGAACCGCATGCGATCTGAAAGACGATGATACCGGCTCATGGTTATGATCAGCAGGATGGTCAGCACCAGGCAGATCATAAGACTTCCCAGACTGATGAATAGTACATTGTTCTCTAATACGGTAAATATCTTATCTAATATTTCCATGCCGCTTTTTTCCTTGTCTTTTTCACTTAATATGCTCCAGGATCCGCTCCAGGTCTTCCAGTGTAAAGTAGCTTATCTCTATCTTTCCCGCGTTTTCCTGCTTTCTGTTGATGTGGACTTTCGTCTTAAGGATTACAGATAGATCCGCCTCGGTCTTATCATATTCTATCTGGTTGCCAAGGGGAGCACGCCGTTTCTTTTTCCTCTTTTCACCATATTCTTTGCGGATAAAATCCTCTGTATACCGGACATTCCATCCTTTTTCAGTGATAGTTTTTGCCACTTCAGACATTTTCACTTCATCTTCCAGGCCCAGCAGCGCCTTCGCATGACCGGCCGATATGGTGCCGTTTATCAGCATTTCGCGGACATCTTCCGGAAGCTTCAGCAGTCTCAGCGCATTGGCAATCGTGCTGCGATTTTTAGAGATCCTTTCCGCCAGCTCCTCCTGGGTCATCCCATATTCATTCATCAGTTTTTCGTAGGCCGATGCTTCTTCTATAGGATTCAGGTCACTTCGCTGGATATTCTCCACCAGGGCGATCTCGGCGATCTGCTGCTCAGAATATTCCCTTATCACGGCCGGAACCTCTTTCAGGCCTGCCAGCTTCGCCGCGCGCCACCGCCGTTCTCCGGCAATGATCATATAATGGTTTTTTTCTTTGACCAGGATCAGCGGGGTAATGATCCCATAAGTACGGATAGAATCCGCCAGTTCGTTCAGTTCTTCCTCATCAAAAGTTTTTCTTGGCTGATGGCGGTTAGGTTCTATATCCCTCAGCTTGATCATCTGCGCCGTCTTAGCTTCTTCGGCAGATACGTCTCTGACCAGCGGCTGTCCGCTGATTCCCTGCATATCACCAAGCAGTGATCCCAGGCCTTTTCCAAGTCCTTTATTCTTCGGCACCATGCTGTTTCCTTTCTCTTGTCCTGCTGGAATTTCCGAAATGTTCCACGTGGAACATTTTAAGGGTGGATGGCAGTCTGTTTATTCTTCAAGCATTTCTTCTGCCAGTCTGCGGTATGCTTCAGCTCCGGCGCTTCTGGAATCATACTCCAGGATCGGCATGCCATGGCTGGGAGCTTCTGCCAGACGTACATTTCTGGGGATCACGGTATCATATACACGGTCTTTCAGATATTCCCGTACAGATTCCACAACCTGCTGGGATAAATTCGTCCGGATGTCATACATCGTAAATACGACGCCTTCCATGGAAAGAGAAGGGTTCAGTTTGCGCTGGACCAGCTGTACAGTCAGCAGCAGCTGTGTAAGTCCTTCCATAGCATAAAATTCACACTGGATAGGCACCAGCACAGATCCTGCCGTGGTCAATGCATTGACGGTCAAAAGGTTCAGTGACGGCGGATAGTCGATCAGCACAAAATCATACTTTTGTGCACTTTTTTGTATCTTTCTTTTCAGGATAAATTCATGATCTTCTATGTCCAGCAGCTCGATCTCGGCCCCGGCCAGATCCATGACAGAGGGGATAAGATCCACATTTTTCCATACTTCGTGACGGATACATGCAGAAGCAATGCTGTCATTAACCAGCAGATCATAGATATTATCCGGTTCTCCCTTATCCACGCCAAAGCCGCTGGTCGCATTCCCCTGGGGGTCCATATCGATCAGCAGTACTTTTTTCCCTTTTTCTGCCAATGCCGCAGACAGATTTATAGCCGTCGTAGTCTTTCCCACGCCGCCTTTCTGATTTGCAATAGCGATGATTCTGGCCATAGTGGTCTCCTGAATGTTAATGATGCCGCCTATTTTACCATAGGATCATGATTTTGCCAACTTAAAAAACGCATAAAAAGGGCCTTAAGAACATCGAAAATTTCTCCAAAAGCAGTTTTTATTTTGCGTTGTCGTTTTGCCTTTCTTTTATAAAAGCAAGGATTTTCCTTTATTTTCCGGCGTTCTTGAGTGTTCCGGCCCCGTTCTGAATGCTTTAGCCTCTGTTTACCAGTTCTTTCCCTTTTTCATAGGCTTCTTTCAGCTTGTCATCAATTTCAGCCTCCCGGCGGCGGATCTTAGCCTCAGGGTCGAAAACCGTCCAGTTAAACTGACTGTAGTCTTTGACCTGGACCGTATCTCCGTAGACCAGGATCTCTGTGGGTCCC
>CACZSO010000065.1 GCA_902783795.1 uncultured Eubacteriales bacterium | reverse complement strand
TCGCCGTGCCCGTCATAAAGCCGCCCATCTTATCGATGAGCAGGACCTCGCATCCCCACTCGACAGAGCGGTTATAGTAATAGGCGGCGATCTTCTTCATGTACGGACGGGCTGCGCGGTGCATGACCCACCAGTCAAAATAAAGCTCCTTCGGGCGAAGACGGTCAATGATCTCGACCGTCCGGATCATAAAATCTTCCAGAAATTCCTCCGTCGGGCAGGGTTCCGATTCATTGTTCCAGCTGATCTCACTGTCCGGCACCGGCATGGACGGCCAGTACAGGTGGTCTCTCTGGTCCGCCAGGCTGCGCACATCCGAATCAAAGGCACGCCCGCCGGACAGGAAAAACCAGTGCTCGATCCGGTGGCTGGAAGCGCCGTTGATCATGCCTTCTTCCTGGATGGCTTCTGCAAGTTCTGCCCCCAGGTCCCGCTTTGGCCCCATCTCAGCCGAATTCCAGTGGGAAAGTTCACTCTGGTACATCTGGAAGCCGTCATGATGCTCCGCCACCGGCACAACATACCGGGCGCCTGCTTCCTTAAAGAGAGAGACCCATGCCTTCGGATCAAATTTTTCTGCTGTAAACTGCGGGATAAAGTCTTTATATCCAAACGTTTTGTGAGGGCCATAGGTTTCTACATGATGTTGATATTCATCTGTTCCCTGCACATAGACGTTCCGCGGATACCATTCATTGTTATAGGCCGGTACCGAATAGATGCCCCAGTGGATAAAGATGCCGAACTTGGCATCCTGAAACCACTGCGGGGTTTTGTGCTCCATCAGAGATTCCCAGGAATCCGTGTAGGGTCCCTTCTGGATTACTTCGTCGATCTGTTTCAGCCATTTTTCTGCGTTATAGGGATGCATGCGGTCTCCTCCTTATATCTGCTGCCTCAGGAACCATCGGAAAATGATTTCTGCATCTGACTTGTCTTCGCACTCATCTTCATAAGTTATTTTTCAACAGTTCTTTATTCCTTCATGGAGAACACTTTCATGGCCTTCATGCAGTTTTTCTTCATGGCCGCTGTTCCCCAGCTTACGATATCGTGATACATGATGGGCGTGTCTTTATCACTTTCCACCAGAGAATAACAGTATTTATATTTCTTTCCGTCCTTCTCACAGGGAATGCAGCCCATCTGGAACTGGCTTTCCACACTGTGGCCGCCGGCCATGGCCATGTAGGTATAATAATTGATCTTGCGGACGCCGCAGCGGATCACTTTACGGAAGTCTTCATCCGACACGCCGCTGCCTCCATGCATAACGACCGGAATATTAGCCATCCTGCGGACATTTTCCACCACGGAAAAATCCAGCTTTGGCTCTGTCAGGTATACGCCGTGGGTGGTTCCGAAGGAACAGGCCAGCGCATCGATGCCTGTCATCTCCACAAACTTTTTTGCCTGAATGGGATCGGTATAAACTTTGTCCGGATCCGGTCCTGATGAAGTGCCGCTGCCGCTCTCTCTCTTTCCCATGCTGCCGATCTCCGCCTCGACCGAGGCGCCGTGCCGTTTTGCCATAGCCACTGCCATCTGGGTATTGGCTGCATTTTCATCAAAGGGAAGGGTGGACCCGTCGTACATGATCGAAGTAAAGCCCATATTTAATGCCCGGTACAGATAATCCAGCGTCTCGCCGTGATCCAGATGAACCGCCACAGGCACGGTAGAGCGTTCTGCCATTTCAACCATGATCGGACCGATCACCGAAAGGGGCATGATCTCTTCGTGAACCTGCGCCATCTGGATCACCACAGGCACATTCAGTTCCTCCGCTGCCCCGATGACAGCCATGATCGCCTCCAGGTTGGGTGTATTAAAAGATCCGACCGCACAATTGCGGGCTTCACACAAATTCAGAATTTCCTTTAACGTAACCAGCATACTGATTCTTCCTCCTTAAATTCATAAGTGATTTCCGGGCAATTGCAAAATTCGAAATTACCTGGACAGAAAATCCTCTTGCAGCCTGTACTTAGCACCTCCTGCAATACAGTATGTGCCAAAAATTTATAATTCATATTAGCATAGATTTCTCATGTATGATAGAATAAAACATCCGAAAAACTTTGCATTTGTCCGGAAGTCAGAATTTTGTAAAACTGTTTTCCGTCCATCCATGCATTCAGCAGCGTAAATACACAGATAAAGGAATCCTCTCATGATCGTTAATTTTGATATGCACGAGCTTTCACGCCTTCTGCGTGATTTTTATAATGT
>CACZSO010000064.1 GCA_902783795.1 uncultured Eubacteriales bacterium | reverse complement strand
CGGTCTTCATGAAATTAGCCCAGTAATCAGCCAGCTCATTTGACAGTTCAAAATCAAAGCCGGTATAAGGCCGGTAGGAACGCATCAAGGTCTGGAATACGTAATGATGCTCCACGGAATGATGGGCATTTTCGGCACCCGGCGGCACATAGGTGAAGTAGCCAAGATAGGCAGGCTTGCGGCCCAGATGAGCGTTCAATTCAGCAAAGGCCAGGTTCTGGACAGTGGTGTTGATGCCTTCTCCTGCGGTGGAGGTCAGCATATAATCCAGATCCGGATATTTCCCTTCCCGATACAGCTGCGTGACAGGCTCGGGATAAAGTTTTCCGTCATCCACCGGTGAGAAACGCATGAAGCCGCCGCCCATGCCATTCGTCTCCTTATCATTTAAGCGTATGGATTTGAAACGGGTATAAGCAGCCAGTACCTCGTCAGCACTCTTCTCTCTGGCTTCTCTGATATTATTGACACCCAGTTCCTTAAGGAAAGCTACGCCGGCTTCTTTCGCGTGTTCCACTGATTCTGACCAGTAGGAATAGACGGGACGGATACCGCCGCCGGACTGCATGATGGCTCTCTTCACGAGACCGGCCGCCTTCGGCAGCGGCACCATATTGTCGACACTGGAAGCGCCGCCGGACTGGCCGAATAAAGTAATATTGTCCGGATCACCGCCAAAGGCGGCAATGTTTTTCCTGATCCACAACAGGGCGGCCAGCTGGTCTTTCACACCGAAATTGCCGGGTGTTTCACTCTCTTTTTCTAGTTCCGGTGTAATGAGATATCCGAACACATTCAGCCGGTAGGCGATGGATACCATGATCACGCCGCGTTTGCAGAAGCCTTCTCCGTCATAACAGTTTAAATAACTGTAGCCAGTCTGGTGGCCGCCGCCGTGGATATATACAGCCACCGGCAGCTTCTCGTCCGGTGTTTTTGCCGGTGTCCAGATGTTAAGGTAAAGGCAGTCCTCACTGCGCTTATAGTCTCCTACATAAAATTCGCTGCCGATGATGCCTCCGCCCTCTGATACATGGGGTTCCTGCATGGCCAGGTTACCGAATTTAAAAGCCTGGTACACCCCTTCCCAGGGTTCCACCGGCTGCGGATCCCGCCACCTGAGATCTCCCACCGGCGCCTTGGCAAAGGGAACGCCGCGGAAAATGGAAAACATCTGATTAGATGCCGGAAGGCCTTCTATAAGACCACCATCGACTTTCGTTATCAGCATTGCCATAAAAATGTTCCTCCCATCTTTAATAATTTATAGTCTTTATTTGACATGACTTGTTTTTTTGTGTAAGATACTTAAGGTATTTAAATCACCCGGACAGTTTTAATGTCCTTTGTAAGGAGTCTTAAACATGAAAAAGAAGAAATCCATAAGAATCGTTCTCAATGCACCGGTAGTCCTGACATTCTGTCTCATCGCTGCCCTGGCATTAGCGGCCAATATTATCACAAACGGCATGGCGAACCGGTATGTCTTTTCTGTCTACCGTTCCTCATTAAAAGATCCGCTTACCTATCTGCGTTTCTTTACCCATGTGCTGGGCCACGGTTCCTACAGCCATCTCATCGGCAACCTGATGATGCTTTTAGTGATCGGTCCGGTGCTGGAAGATAAATATGGTTCTTCTGCCATTTTAAGAGTGATCCTGATCACTGCTTTTATCACAGGCCTGGTCCATTTCATCTTTTTCCCGGGAATCGCGCTTTTGGGTGCCAGCGGCATCGTCTTTGCCTTTATCCTGCTGGCTTCTGCCATGGGTTTCCGTGACAGGGAGATCCCGTTGACCTTCATCCTGGTAGCCATTATGTACATTGGTGAACAGATCTATGAGGGCATTTTTGTGTCTGACAATGTATCTCAGCTCACCCACATCCTGGGGGGCATCGTAGGTGCCGTCACGGGCTATATCTGGAGAAAACCAGCTAAAAGAAAATAGATCAGATCTGGACCTTAAGTTCTACCGGACAATGGTCCGAACCGAAAATATCTGTATGGATCACAGCTTCTTCGATCTTATCTCTCAGTTCTTCTGATGCCAGGAAATAGTCGATACGCCAGCCCACATTCTTTTCTCTTGCGTGAAACCGGTAGGACCACCAGGAATAAGTTTCCGCTTCAGGGTAAAGAAAACGGAAAGTATCGATAAATCCGGCATTCAGAAGAGCTGTCATTTTTCCACGCTCCTCATCCGTAAAGCCCGGATTCTGGTGGTTCGTTTTCGGATTCTTAAGATCGATCTCTTCATGAGCCACATTCATATCTCCGCAGACGATGACCGGTTTTTTCTTTTTCAAAGATAAAAGATATTCCCTGAAAGCGTCTTCCCATTCCATGCGGTAAGAAAGACGTTTCAGACCGTCCTGGGCATTAGGCGTGTAGACGGTGATCATATAGAAGTTATCATATTCCAAAGTGATCACGCGGCCTTCATGATCGTGGACTTCCTGCCCGATCCCGTACGTTACGGTAAGAGGCTCTTTACGGGTAAAGATGGCGGTGCCGCTGTACCCCTTTTTCTCTGCATAATTCCAGTACTGCTGATAGCCAGGCAGTTCCAGCACCAGCTGTCCTTCCTGCATCTTTGTTTCCTGAAGGCAGAATACATCGGCGTCCAGGTCGTTAAAAGCTTCATAGAAATTCTTGCCCACACAGGCTCTTAATCCATTTACATTCCATGAGATCAGTTTCATTTGCTTATCCTTTCCAGATGACTTTACCGGCTGACATAATACTGCAAGGCCAGGTAAAACATCAGCACAAAAATCCAAGATCCTATTTATACTATTATACAGCCCGGACCGAATAAAAGTAAATGACTTTCTTCGAATAAGCCCCTTACTTTCCTGTATTTTATACTTGACGCAGTCTTGTATATTCAAATACAATAATAGCAGAAATAAAAAGCCGGACTGACCAGAGATATGAAAAAGCGGGAAGCGGCAGGTCTTTGTGGTATGAGGGGCTGCTCTCATGCTTCGAGATCAAAAATAAAAAACTTACAGGAGGGTCATGATGAACAAATTAAAAGCAGGTCTTATCGGATTTTTGCCCATGGGCGGATCATTGGATGATATCTTTGCCCGTCTGGAATCCTATGCAAAGATCGGTTACAAGGGCGTAGAAATGGGCGATATGTTCTTGCGTACCGGGGATGCTTCCGAGAATCTGAAGCGGCTCAGAGATCTGGGCATGGAACCTTTAAGCACATCTCTCCCCATGGGAATGCCTGATCTGAATGCTGTGCCGGAGATCGTAGAAAAGGCACATAAACTGGGGGTCCACCGGGCTGCCTGTATGGGCTCTTCCATGAGGACTCATGTGATCGGCATGAAGGTGCAGGAGCATTTTCCGACTTATGACGAATCCATGAAGGAACTGGAGGCTTTGGAAACTGTCGCCAGAGAATTGGCTAAGGAAGGCATTGATGTTTCTTTCCATAACCATGAGACAGAATTCATCACTTTCTATAAGGGTGAAGCCTGGTTTGACCTGATGGTAAAGAACTCTGAGTATCTGAAGTTTGAACTGGATGCCGGCTGGGCCATGTACGGCCACAGGGATCCTGTGAAAGTCATGGATATGCTGGGGGACAGGCTGTGTGCCCTGCATATCAAGGATTACATGGAAGGCAATGTACCGCGGAAATCCCGGGCACTTCCCGGCATGGAGGAAGGTAAACTGTATCAGTTCAATACCCCCATCAATTTCCCGAATCTCTGCGCACCGGGTGCCGGAAAACTACCCACCTATGACATCCTGGAGAAGGCCGTTTCCATGGGGCTGGACTACGCGATCATCGAGCAGGATTTCCAGAAGATCCTGACCCAGGAAGAATCTGTCCTGCTGGCTTATCTTCTTATGAAAGAAACCGGTTTTGTAGAGTAACAGCATGAATATTGTCCAAAAAGACGATATCCCTGTCAGGCCATTGACATTTATGGCCTGATTGCATAAAATGAAACCAATAAAGAGCACCGGCTTTTCCTGCCGGATGAGCAAATAAGGAGGAATCGATAATGTTTGAACTCAAGGCTAAACCTTTATCCAAAGAAGCATTTAAGTTTTACGGAGAATACCAGAATCTCCTGGACGTAGGCGAATTCGGGCCCGCCGGTGCCGATGCCGGTTTCTATCCGGATCTTCTTCAGCTGAATTTCGGCAAGACCACCCTGCCCTCTATCTGTGTCTGCAAGGTTAAAAAACCTGAAGAGATGGTCATCCGTTTTGCAGAATACCACAGCTATACCTGTGAAGGCCTGATCCCCCTGGATGGCGATGTCATCATCTACGTAGGCCGTCCTGCCCGTGGCTTCAGAAAACCCAACGGCGGTGATCTGGAAGCTTTCATCCTTCCGAAGGGCACATTTGTTAAATTCAAACCCGGCGTTCTTCACGGCACCCAGTATCCCATTGACCAAGAATATGTCAGCCTGATCTGCATGCTGCCGGAGCGCACCTACGCTAATGACTGTGAGTTCATCCGTCTGGAAGACGATGATGCCGCGAAAGTCATCCTGTAACGATCTTTTTCAGGAAGTACCCCTCTTTTCTTCCTGGAGGCCGCGGAAATTACGCCGCGGCCTTTTTTAAGGCGTATAAAAAGTGCTAAAAGCTGATGTATGTCTATTGATATTTTCCTCATTTTATGGTAAAAAATAAGTGGTGTACTGTGCACGCAGTACCGGCTTTTGATCACGCAAAAACGGCAGCAGATAAATGCGCTGTGTTTTGTGCAGTGCAAAATAATTTTTTATAGAAAGGATTAGCATATGGCAGAACTTAACCTTGAAAAGTATGGCATCACAGATGTCCAGGAGATCGTTTACAACCCCTCCTTCGAGTATCTTTTTGAAGAAGAAATGAAGCCTGACCTTACCGGTTTTGATAAGGGACAGCTGACGGAACTGGACGCTGTCAATGTTATGACCGGTATCTACACCGGCCGTTCTCCTCAGGACAAATTCATCGTCATGGACGAGAATTCTAAGGATACGGTCTGGTGGACCACTCCGGATTATCCGAATGATAACCACCCCGCTTCGGAAGAGACCTGGGCAGCCGTTAAAAAAATGGCTCAGGATGAGCTTTCCGGAAAGAAGCTATATGTAGTCGATGCGTTCTGCGGAGCAAACAAAGAGACCCGCCTGAATGTCCG
>CACZSO010000063.1 GCA_902783795.1 uncultured Eubacteriales bacterium | reverse complement strand
GGTGATCTTTGTGACCTGTGACGAGAAATATAAGGCGCTTATGTCAGGCAATGTGGTCACGGTGGTGAGATAAAAAGCTCCTGGACCCGCAGATCATAACGGCATCCTCATCGTGCCTGGCGGGAATGAGGAATGACATTAATTGCAGTGTATACACTGCTTTAAAAAAGGAGGATATGGATTATGGCGATCACAGTGAACCTGCGGTATACCGGGACGGATGGAAATGCCCGGAAGTTTGCGGAAGAGATGATGGAAAGCGGTACAGTAGCCGCTGTCCGGGCGGAGACCGGGAACCTGCGCTATGAGTATTACCAGCCTCTGGAGGATCCGGAGACCATTCTTCTCATCGATTCCTGGACGGACCAGGAGGCTATCGATGTGCACCATGCTTCCCCTATGATGACTACCATCGCGGCTCTTCGGGAAAAATATGACCTGCACATGAGTGTGGAGCGGTACACCAGCGCGGAAATGCCTGAGTCAGAAAACAAGTTTATCAGGGAGTGAATATGAACACAGAGACAAACAGAGATAAGACGATCATCCGCACCAGTATCATCGGGATCCTGGCTAATGCTTTTCTGGCAGCTTTTAAGGCTGTGGTAGGCCTGACAGCGAATTCTATCGCTATCGTGATGGATGCGGTGAATAACCTGTCCGATGCTGCCAGTTCTGTCATCACCATCGTGGGGACAAAACTGGCAGGGAAGGAAGCAGACAGGAAGCATCCCTTTGGATACGGCCGTATCGAATATCTAAGCGCTATGGTGATCTCGCTGTTGGTACTTTACGCCGGCATCACAGCTTTTGTGGAGTCTGTGAAGAAGATCATCCATCCCGACACGCCGGATTACAGCACCGCAGCCCTGATCATCGTGGCGGTGGCTGTGGTGGTGAAGATAGTTCTGGGAAGATATGTGAAAAGCGTGGGAGTGAAGGTAAACTCTGACTCCCTGATCAACTCCGGAGAAGATGCCACTCTGGATTCCATCATATCGGCATCTACCCTGGTGGCAGCCGGCATCTATCTGATCTTCCACATCTCATTGGAAGCCTGGCTGGGTGCTGTTATCGCCCTGGTGATCATAAAATCCGGCTTCGGAATGCTTAAGGAGACCCTTTCCAAGATCCTCGGAGAGCGGGCCGATGCAGCGCTTGTCAGGGATATTAAGGAGACCATCATCAGCTATCCGGAGATCAGCGGCGCCTATGACCTGGTCATGCATAATTACGGTCCGGATTCCTATAACGGCTCCGTCCACATCGAAGTCCCCGATACATTGTCCGCTGACGATCTGGATAAGCTGATCCGGAAGGTCTCTGTGGACGTTTACCATAAGCATGATGTGATCCTTACGGCTATCGGTGTGTATTCCATCAATACGAAGGACCCGGAAGCTGCGGCAGCCCGGGAGAATGTGTCACGGATCGTGATGGCAAATCCCTATATCCTGCAGATGCATGGCTTCTATCTGGACAAAGTTGAAAAGACCCTGCGCTTTGATATCGTGATAAGTTTCGATGCCGAAGACCGGCATAAGGTGTTTGCCGAGGTGTGTGAAAATGTGCAGAAAGCCTATCCGGACTATACCCTGCAGGTCACCATGGACACAGACTTCAGCGAAGAAGACACAGAAAAGAAAGAGTCTTAAAAAAACACGCATGTTCAAGAGAAGAATAAGAGAGGGGCTGGCGTGCCAGCCCCTCTCTTATTCTTCGTAGCTTTCTCCCCTGATGCTGTCCAGCATGTAGATAAACTGTTCTGCCCAGCTGTACTGGACCATGAATTCTCCGTGGTAGGCATTCTGGGTGGTGGTTTTTCCTGTAAGGTAGTCAAAGTAATCGCAGGTGACTAAATCGGTATTGATGGAGTAGCGGTTGCGGCTGTGGATCAGAATGCCGCCTGCGCCGTGCTTTTCCAGATCTTTCTTCAGGGTATGGAGGATGATCTTAAAGTTGGCGATGGTCTTATCGGCGGAATCCTCATACTCGAAAATGTTGCCGCAGATCTCGTCCCGGCTGGCGGAGGCGCCGCGCAGGCAGATGAGGTAGGCCAGCATTTCCTTGCTCCGCTTGCGGTGGAATTCCATGGGCTTACAGGGGAAGAAGGGGAAATATAAGAGAGAAGAGAGGAAGGCGGAAAAAGGCGGTTTTAAAGGTTTAAGGGGAGGATCAATGAAAACTCAGTGAGGCCGTTTTCCGATGTTACAGTGATGGTCCCCTGGTTTTTCTCGGCAAGCCCCTTGGCTATGGCCAGACCTAAGCCGTAGCTGTTATCCTTATGGGTGCGGGCTTCATCGACCCGATAAAACCGGTCGAACAGGTGAGGCAATGCCTGGGCAGGGATCTCAAGGCCGGTATTGGATACACGAAGTTCCAGCATGGGGGCCTGCTTCAGACCCTGGCGCTGGGTGGACTGGGTCAAGGTGACCTGGACAGTACCGCCATCTTCAGAATGTTTCACGGCATTATCTATCAGGATGGCTGCCAGCTGTTCCAGATCTTTGCGGCTGCCATAGGCATACAGCGTGTCCGGGGTATCTGTTTCCAATGTCACGCCCCGCTCAAATGCTACACTTTCAAAGGGCAATGCTGCCGTCAATACCGCCTCTGCTGCGTCGAATGGTCCACGCTGCGGGGGCGTTTCTGCGTTTTTATCTTCCTCCAGATTTGAGAGCTGCAGCAGCTCATTCACAAGCCCGGCCATACGCCCGGTCTGTTCTTTGATATAGTCCAGCCATTTATTCTGGCCGATGGACTGCTCCAGGACGGAGGCGTTGGCGTCTATGACCGTCAGGGGTGTTTTCAGTTCATGGCTGGCATCCGCGACGAAACGCTTCTGCATTTCTGTGTTTTCTTCCACCGGCCGGACGATGATCCGTGTAAGGAACCAGGCCATCATGGCGAACAGACTGCAGGCAGCGGAAAAAGCCACCAGGGAGAGCAGCAGGGTCTGGAAATTCTCATGCCGCAAGGAAGCCGCATCGATGAAAGAAACGGTGGCACCTTCAGGATTTTTGATGAGCTTGTACTGCCAGCCTGACGTGCTCCCGCGGCCATCCTCATCTGTTAAGGCGGCCTTGGAAATAGTTTGCAGGGTGGTGTCGTCCAGCCCACTGGCACAGCCCGCCTGGGAAGTAATATTGCCGGCGGAATCCAGCTGGAGAGCACCTAATTCATCTTCGGAAACCGCCCGGAGCAGTTCAAAATTATCCTTCCCGCCGCCCCGCTTGTCACCGCGCTCCCAGTCCATATCACCTGCCGGGCGAAGCATCATAAGGGCCGCATCCAGGATCGATTCCCGCTTCGAGGCTGTCTGGAACACTTTCAGGATATTGATGGCTATAAGGATGGCCAGCAGGACGCCGGCGGCGCTGAACAGGATGCTCCAGAAAACTTTCTTTTTAAGATTTGTAATCATACGGTGGCTGCCTCCAGTTCATAGCCCACGCCCCGTACGGAGCTGATCTTTGCTTCCGACTGGACAAACTTTATCTTCTTACGCAGGAAAGACACATAAACGTCCACATTATTATACTCAGCATCCGCATCATATCCCCAGACCCGCTGGGTGATCTGCTCCCGGGAGAGGATCTGGTC
>CACZSO010000062.1 GCA_902783795.1 uncultured Eubacteriales bacterium | reverse complement strand
TTTAGCCAGAATTTAAAGGAGGACAAGACATGGCAAAAGACAGGGCAATACTATCCGCAGCAAATGTTTCTCACGGGAGCGTCCGCCGGATCGCCGTCACAGCCATCGGTATTGCTCTCTTCGTGGTGCTGACCCTGTGTCTGCAGGTTCCGGTTTTTGAAAACTATTATCTTTGTCTGGGCTATATTATCATGGCTGTATGCCTGTATTCCTTTGGTACTGTATCCGGGATCATTGTCGGTGTGATCGGCGTACTTCTGTACTGCATCCTGACCGGCGGTCTCAGAGGGATGCCTGGGTGGGCCGCAGGAAACCTGCTGATTGGGATTATCATCGGCCTGGCCTTCAACGAAACAAAGAAGCTTAAGAAAAAATGGCTGCAGGCTGTATTGGATTTTCTTGCTATCTTACTATCGACAGCACTGGGCATTCTGATCCTGAAATCTGCCGTTGAATGGGTCCTGTACTCACAGCCTCTGGCTGTCCGGATGGGCAAAAATGTGTTCGCATTTGCTGCTGATATATTTGTACTGGAGATCAGTCTCCCCATCTGTATGTCACTGGATCCGGTGTTGAAGAAAATGTTCAAAAACTGACTTCTATAGAACATTCCTGATAAGACTGCCGCTATCCCGATATTCACTTTTTCATTGACTCCACTCTTTTTTTATTGTATATTTTTATCTGGACGGCAGGTTTCTGCCTAAACAAACATTTATGTTTAAGGAGAAAGAAAAATGAAAAAAAGAATTCTGGCACTTCTTGCGGCAGTAGTTCTGGTATTTGGCCTCATGACAGTTCCGGCTTTCGCCGATGATGCACCTACTGTCTATGTGACCATCGCCAATGGCTCTGTTGTATTGAACCAGCAGCCCGTTACTCTTTCCGATGTGGATGAGGACGGTGCTTTGACCATTAATGATGCCCTGTATCTGGCTCACGAAGCGGCATTTGACGGCGGCGCCGCTGCCGGCTACGGCTCAGCAGAAGGCTCTTACGGCTTAAGCCTGACAAAGCTCTGGGGCGTTGAAAACGGCGGCAGCTATGGCTACTATGTGAATAACATCGCTGCCATGGGTCTGGCTGATCCGGTCAAGGGCGGCGATTATATCTACGCTTTTGTTTACACGGATACCACCGCCTGGTCGGATGCTTACAGCTATTTCAATGCAAACACCCTGACCGCCAACACGAACGAGGATATCCCGCTGACCTTAATGTATGTGGGTTACGATGCTGACTGGAATCCGGTAGCTCTTCCGGCTGAAGGTGCTGTCATCACCGTCAACGGTGCTCCTACGGAAGTGAAAACAGATGCCGAAGGTAAGGCTGTCATCCAGCTCTCTGATGCAGGGACCTTTGTGATCAGCGCTACTTCTGATACCCAGACTTTAGTTCCTCCGGTGCTGAACATCACCACCACCCCCGCCACCGGTAATCCCGGCGTGTTCGTTTACGGTGTTGTCTGTGTACTGGCTCTGGCCGGACTCCTGATGCTGGCTTTCCGTTCTAAAAAGGCTTTATGAAACATAAGATAATCATCCTTTTAATGTGCCTGCTCTTTGCGGCAGGCACCATATCGGTTTCTGCAGCTTCTGCAGAAGATAATACCGCCGACAGGGTCACTGACCTTATCGGCGGTATCGCTGATTTTCTGGAAGAAACCTCCGGTACATCGTCATATCAGACATTAGTCGATGACTTCATCAGTACCATGGCAGGCTCCGGCGCGGAATGGTATGCCATCACGCTGAAGCAGTATCATCAGGATCTGGATTTTTCTGTCTATATAGAAGCGCTTAAAAAGCATGTCTATGAGGAAGGGGTCCACACCGTTACGGAAGGTGAACTGGCTGCTCTTTCCTTTATCTTCATGGATCATAAGGAGGAAGACTTTGTCCATGAAGCTGTAGACAGTTCTGTGGGTGAATACGGCCTCATGAGCTGGATCTACGGGCTACATCTTCTGAATAACGGTGCCCTGTCGGATAATTATAAGACCGGCGATGTCATCCATACCCTTCTGTCTTTACGAAAGGATGACGGCGGCTGGTCATTGATGGGGGATTATTCGGACATCGATGTGACCGCCATGACTATCCAGGCCCTGGCGCCGCATTATAAGACGGACGTTGAGGTTCATGAGGCGGTAGACGGTGCCCTTACCTGGCTCTCCGGAAAGCAGCTGGATAACGCCGGCTACCAGAGTTTCGGCAATGAAAACCCGGAAAGTCTGGCCCAGGTCATCGTTGCATTGACATCCTTAGGGATCGATCCGGAAGAAGATGAACGGTTTATCAAAAACGGCCATACGGTGATCGATGCCCTGTCGGAGTTTCGTTTGGAAGATGGCTCCTTCCGCCACGTCATGACCGGCCCCATGAATATGACCGCCACGACCCAGTCCTTCTATTCCTTGGTATCCATCTGGCGTGTAAGAAACGGCTACGGTCCTCTGTATGTCTATGATCCGGATGAATTCAAGACGGAGCCTGGATCCTCTGAACAGGAAGCAACTTCTGAAGAGTCCTCCGGATCATCGGAGGAAGAAAGCACCGAGCCCTCTTCCACCGTAGAACCTTCCGGCTCTTCTGAAGAAAAAACAGAGACTGAAGAAACCGTCACCAAAGAAGCTTCGAAGGATCCCACCATACCCTCTTCAGCGGCTCCGGCACCCGGAAACAAATCAGGTAAGAAGCCCGGATATAAGTTATGGGCCTGTTTGGCTGTAGCTGCCCTGATGCTGATCTCTATCCTAATCCAGATCCTCAGGAAAAAGCGCAGATTTAAGAACTATCTGTCCATCTTTATTATAGGCGGTGTGGCTATAGCCCTGATCCTGCTTACGAATTTCGAGAAGACCGGGAATTATTACAGCCGGACAGCCGCCACAAAAGAAAACGCCATCGGTACGGTGACGCTTACCATCCGCTGCGATACCATTGTGGGAAAAGATGATAATCCCTATGTCCCCTCTGACGGCGTGATCCTGCCGGTGACCACCTTCTACATCGAAGAAGGCGAGACTGTCTTCGACCTTCTGACCGAAGCAGCCCGGACCTATAATATCCAGATGGAAAATAAGGGATCCGTCTTCAGCGCCCACGGCCAGACCTTCATCGCCGGCATCAATTATCTCTACGACCACGATTACGGAGAACTCTCCGGCTGGGTCTATCATGTAAACGGCATCTCCGCCTCTGTGGGCTGCGGAGATTACGTCCTCCAGGATGGAGACAGCGTAGCCTGGCATTATACCTGTAATTTAGGGGAAGACGTGCAGTAATGCACTGTCTTCCCCTGATTCGTTATTTTATACTTTTTATGTAAGTCCTCATATCATCGATCGTCATGGTGGCTGACTGGCCCGTCAAAGTCGTAAAAGGTTTCAGATAACCTCTGTCCCAATGAATATACTGAATACATTTTCTGGGAATATCCAGGGCATAATAATCACCTTCCTCGGACTTTTTGCCAAACAGCAGCAGGCCTTCTATTTCATTATAATCATTTCTTAGATCATGTATGTTAGGATTGGAAATATCCGTTGGATCCCCTCTTCTTTCCCCTAATTTGGTCATGGTCTCTGCCAGTGATTCCGTATCAGCCTCCTCTCCAAAGCCTAAAAACTCCCGGGTTCTCAGTGTTTCCCCTATGGCCTTTTCATCTCCTTTTAACACTTCTTTGACACGATACCTGCAGATCGCATAATAGGCTGTATCATCAAAAGTTATTCCGTTTACAGAGATCTCACCATTCCCCATTCCTATGATATCTTCTGTTTCAATATAATCAACTGTTACGATCACATCGGCAAAACGGATCAATTCTTCAATGCTTTTCACCTCATGAATAGATGCTGAAGTATTAGGTTCTTTACCGCATCCAGAAACGATGATTAGTACGAGTATTACTATATAAAACTTGACAGCTTTATTCATTAATATCTCCTCCTTAATAGATTCTTAATTCGAATACAGATTAGTAACTCCTAAGCAGTCATCAGTTTGTGGTAAATAAATATAATAGGTATAATAATCGTCAACATTATATTTATACATAACAACATAAGGATTATAATCCGCATGTGCTAATCCTAAAGCATGGCCAATCTCATGTGAATACATTGCGACCAACCTATTATTTGCAGTAAATGACTGCATTAACGAATGATTGCATCTTATGAATACATATGCATAATTTTGTGTCGGACCATTATACGTTCCAGTGTTGGAATTATAAGTAGAAACCAGATTCCCGGAAGAATTATAATATATTGCTCCGCCATATGAACCACCAGAGCCGTAGTTACCTACTAGGAAAACGATATTATATATCACATTATTTGAAGTAGAGTATGAAGAATAAGTGAAATCCAATGATGAAACCCCATTTTCCCAAGCAGCAGTGCTGGTATACATTCCACTTAAATAATTGCCACAATTAGGCATAAGAGAAGAAGGATTATAATATGACCAAATAAGATTTGAAATCCCATTGATATATTTATATCCAAGCAGATAATAAGCATCAACTCTATGATTCACAAATGCAAGACATAGTATAATAGTCATTGCAATAGCTACCGCTTTTCTTCTCTTATCTCTCGTCCATATTTTATTTAGCAATCTCATTATAAACCCCTCTAATTTTTTTAGCAATAATACATTTAAAGTCTCCCCTTGTCAAGTTCATTTTTCACCGCATGATTTCCTTTTAAAACTGACACTTTTCAAATTAAATAACGTAGTATATAATAATAGTGGCTTAAAAGCTTTTGTAATCCACCAGATCATATAATACAAAAGGAGGTTCCCATGACGGATCATGCAGATAAGATCAGGTTAGGAATTTTAGGCCCGGGCAGGATCGTGCGGCGTGTAATGATGGATCTTCATCTGGCCCAGCATATCCGTGTCACAGCGGTAGCCTCCCGTGATCTTAAAAAGGCGAAAGAAGCCGCGGCGGCCTACGGGGCCGAGTATGCTTATGGCAGCTATGAAGAAATGGCCGAAGCAGATACCACAGACCTGATCTATGTGGCTGTACCCCACCCCTTCCACGAAGCCTGTGCTTGTCTTATGATGCGGCATAAAAAACATGTCATCGTGGAGAAGCCGGCGGCTTTGAATGATAAACAGGTGGAGCGGATGCTTGCCTGTGCGAAGGAAAACGGCGTGTTTTTCATGGAAGCCATGTGGTCTCATTTCCTGCCGGCCATGGTACAGACGACGGATATGGTAAAGAATGGCGCCATCGGTGATATCCGGAACATTTACGCTACCTTCCTTTTCCCCGGAAAGATCGATGCTGCTGACCGGGTCTATAATCTGTCTTTAGGCGGCGGAGCTCTTTTGGATGTGGGCGTCTATCCGCTGATGCCGGCATTGACCTTCCTTGGAACAGAACCGGAAAAGATCCAGGCGTTGATGCAGTTTACAGAGGAAGGTATCGACCTTCGGACCGCAGCGCAGCTTATGTATAAAAACGGCGCCACCGCGCAGTTTGTCTGCGGCATGGATGCTTTGGCCGATAATACATTGGTCATAAGCGGCTCAGAAGGCATGATCCGTATGCCCGGGTATGTGGCTCCTACTGCTTTCACTGTCGTCCGTCCGGGGAAAGAGCCGGAATCTTTCACCTTTGAACGTGAGAAACAGGGCTTCCATCATGAATTCGAACATGCTGCCCTCTGCATTCTTAACGGCCTTACATCGTCTCCTGTCATGACCTGGGAAGAAACACTGGCTTCTGCCCGTATCTGCCGTATCATGCGCCAGCAGAATGGTCTCATCTACCCGCAGGAAAAAGACGAAATATTCGAATAACTTAAGGAGGATGCTTGTTTGAGCATCAGTGATTATATTAAAGCAAAGAAGCTGGGTGAAGCTTCTTATCGTGAATATTTAAACCAGGGACGCTACCCTTACCTTACGGTTCTGGATGAGATCCTGAACCATGTCAATATTATATCTGAAACCAGTCTGGGCGTGACAGAGATCCCGGTCAATATGATCCAGGGCACCTATGCTGCCGGCCGGCGGACTGCTTTTGCGCCGAATTTCATGCCGCTTTTAAGTGAGGGCACTGAATTTGCGGACAAATGGAGCCTGCTCTTTGATTCTCTTGAAAAAGAAGGCCTCCGGGATCCCATCAAAGCCTACGAATATATGAACCGCTTCTATGTCATGGAGGGAAATAAGCGGGTCAGTGTCATGAAATGTCTGGGGGCTGTGACCATTCCCGGTACCGTGATCCGGCTGATCCCGGAACGGAATGATTCAGATTCCAGCCGCCTCTATTCCGAATATCTCTGGTTTTATAAGCTCTGTCCGGAAAACTATATGATCTTTTCACAGCCAGGTTCCTATATGTATTTCCTGACATTGACCAAAAAGGAACTGGACCATGTATGGACAGAAGAGGAAATGAGCGAACTGAAGTCCATCTTCTACCGCTTCCGCAACGCCTACTATGGCGAAGATCCGGCTCTTATAGATGCCGCTGCCTCTGCCGATGCTTTCCTCTCCTATCTTTCTGTGTATGATTACAACAAGGTCATGCAAAAGAGTTCATCAGAACTGAAGGCTGAGATCCTCTCCATGAAGGAGGAACTGAAGCTTTCAGAATCCGGCAGGAATATCCAGCTCATGATGAATGAAGATGAACTGCATAAACATGGCCTCTTAGGTTTTTTAAGCCGCCAGGGCACCGGGTCCAAAGTCCTGCATGTGGACTTTGTCCATGATAAAGATATCCATAATTCCAGCTGGACCTATCTCCACGAACTTGGAAAGAATCATGTGGAAAACCATTTCGGCGACACAGTCGTCACCCGGTCTTTCTATAATGTGGAGCCCGGTGAAGAGATCGATGTGCTCTTGAACCGTCTGGGAGAAGAAGGTTCAGACATCGTTTTCACCACATCGCGGATCTTTTTGAATGCTTCCTTAAAGGCGGCTGTCAAATACCCGGAGACCCGGTATCTCTGCTGCACATTGAACGCGGCCCACCGTTATATCCGCACCTATTATGCGCGGCTGTTTGAAGTAAAGTTCCTGCTGGGCGTGATCGCCGGCGCTTCTTGTGAGGACGGAAAGATCGGTTACATCGCAGACCTGCCCATCCCCTCTCATATCGCGAACTTAAATGCGTTCGCCTTAGGGGTGCAGATGGTACATCCTTCTGCCAGGATCTATGTGGAATGGCTGAGGAAAAAGGATTCGCTGCCCTCAGAACAGTTCCGGGTCAACTCTGTCCATACCATCTCGGGCCGGGAGATGATGAACCTCTCCTCTCCTTACCGGGATTTCGGCCTGTATCAGTTCAAAAACGGCCGGCGGGAGGAACTGGCCCTGGCTCTCTGGAACTGGGGCGTGGTCTATCAGAAGATCATCGAAAGTGTGCAGAGCGGCGCCTTCGATGAAGCCGATGAAAATGCCAACAGCTTAAATGCGCTGAATTACTGGTGGGGCATTCCCTCTGATGCCATTGACCTCTTCTATTCCCGGAGCATTCCTGCCCAGACCATCAAACTGGTGGAATTGCTTAAAAACAATATCCGGGATGGGTCGCTTCCGGTCTTTTCGGGAAAGATCGAATCGCATACGGGTACTGTATTATCAGACCCCACAGCCGTGCTGACACCGGAAAAGATCCTGACCATGGACTGGCTTCTTTCCAACATCGTCGGGGAAATACCGGATATCAGCGAACTGGATGACCATGGCACACTGGTCATGCAGGCACATCGTGACCTTAACGAAAAATTAACTGTCAGGAGTTAAAAAAATGAGTCTGGGTGAGTATATAAAAGCTAAAAGGCTGGGAGAGGTCTGCTACCGTGAGCACCTGAACGAAGGTAGTTATCCTTATCTTCAGATCCTGGATGAAATATTGAACCACGTAACGATCGTGTCAGAGACTGTACTTAAAGAAACGGAGATCCCCATGGACAGGATCCGCGGGACCTTCGCTGCCGGCCGGCGTACCGCTTTCGCAGCTAATTTCATGCCGCTTCTGGATGATACCACGGAATTCGGGGAAAAGTGGAGTTTTCTGTATGATTCTCTGAAAAAAGAAGGCATACGGGACCCGGTAAAGTGCTATGAGTACATGAACCATTATTATATCATCGAAGGCAATAAAAGGGTCAGCGTGATGAAATACCTGGGCGCGGACTCTATTCCGGCACGGGTCACCCGGCTGGTGCCCCGTTTTGAAGAATCAAAGGCTCATATCTCCTATTATGAATATCTGGATTTTTACAAAAAATGTCCGGAGAACTATATGGTCTTTACTGAGCCCGGCGCTTATACGAAATTTAACTGGCATGTACGTAAATCCGCCGACCATGTCTGGACAGATGAAGAAATAAAAGATCTGAAATCCCGGTTCTATAAGTTTAAGTTTGCTTACCGCTCCCTGTTCACTTCAGAAGCGGCCGAGGCTTCTCTTTCTGATTCTTTCCTGGCCTACCTGAATGTTTATCCCTATCAGGATATCCTGAATAAATCTTCCGACCAGATCAAAGACGAACTCTTAAGTATGGAGGAAGAACTGAAACTTCAGGAAACAGGGAAAAACGTCCGGCTGGTACTGGAAGAAGATACTGCACCGCGGCGCGGGCTTTTTAATCTTTTTTCTTCTTCCGGCACCGGCAGCAAAATGCTCCGGATAGCCTTTATCCATGATGCCGATGTCCAGAGATCTGACTGGATCTACCAGCATGAACTGGGTAAAAACCATCTGGCCAACTACTTCGGCAAGAGTGTCTATGTTACCAGTTATTACAATGTGGATCCTTTCCGGGATATCTATGATATCCTGACGAAATGCGGCAAGGACGGATATGACATCGTCTTTACTACCTCCCGTATGTTCCTGGATGCCTCCCTGGCTGTAGCCGTCCGGTATCCGAAGACCCGGTATTTATGCTGCACCTTGAACTCTGCCCACCGTTACGTGCGGTCCTATTACACACGGACATATGAAGTTTATTATCTGTCCGGCATCATTGCCGGCACCATTACGGATGACGATAAAATCGGCTATATCTGCAGTATTCCGGTACCGGAATCCCTGTCAAATCTCAATGCCTTTGCCCTGGGTGTCCAGATGATCCGGCCTTCCGCCAGGATCTATGTCCAGTGGTCCCAGATGGTGGATAGTGATCCTCAGGAATTCTTCCGTAAGAACAATATCCATCTGATCTCCGGCAGGGCCATGATGAATCTGGGTTCAGGAACCAGAGATTACGGCCTGTATGATATCAGAGACGGAAAACTGTGGAATGTGGCCATGCCTGTCAGCAACTGGGGACGCGTTTACCAGAAGATCGTGGAGAGCGTCCAGAACGGAGCTTATGAAGAGGCGGCGGACAACGCAGATGGTCTGAATGCCTTGAATTACTGGTGGGGGCTTTCGACAGAATGTGTCGAGCTTTTCTATACGACGCACATTCAGCCGCAGACCATAAAAATGATCGATAATATCAAAAATTCATTTAAAGATGGCATCGTTCCCGTGTTCTCCGGGAAGATCAACTCTCTCACAGGGCCCATCACGACGGAATATGAAGAATACCTTATGCCAGAGGATATTATCAACATGCACTGGCTTTTAGACAACATTGTCTGTGAATTTCCGGACTTTAATAAAATGACACCCGCAGCCCGGATCTCCATGCTGTCACATATCAACAATTAGGAGGCTTACGTTGAGGATCCTGATAGTTGCGGATGAAATCTGCAAAAAATATTATGACTATTATGAACCGGGCATGTTCGATGATATCGACCTGATCATCTCGGCCGGTGATCTGGCACCTCAGTATCTGGAATTTCTGACCACTCTTTCCTGCCGTGATGTGCTTTATGTACATGGGAATCATGACCAGATCTATGATACCCGCCCGCCGGAAGGCTGTATCTGTATAGAAGACCGTATCTATAATTTCCGCGGGATCCGGTTTCTGGGTCTGGGCGGGGCCCAGCGTTATAAGCAGGGCTCCCACCTGTACACTGAAAAAGAGATGCGCTGCCGGGTAAAGAAGCTCCGGTTCAAACTTTGCCGGAGCAAAGGTTTTGATATCCTGGTCACCCATGCCCCCATCCGCGGTTTTAACGATGCAGATGATCTGGCTCATCAGGGATTTGAAGTCTTCGGCGATCTTTTAAAAACCTACCGGCCTAAGTATATGATCCACGGTCATCAGCATAAATCGTACGGCAAGGGGTATAAAAAAGAAAGTACCTTTGAAGATACCATCGTCATCAACGCC